>JAZDMY010000090.1:0-7085 GCA_043800435.1 bacterium | reverse complement strand
TTAATCTCTCGTGAAGAAATAAGCGATCTTGTCTGGGCGGAGGTAAGGAAGGTTTTATAATAAAATTTTTCTCTTCTTTGTAAGCTGTCTAAAAACGTGTCATTCTGAACCCGAGCGCCAGGAGGGTGAAGAATCCCGTGGCTTGCAGCATTAACTCGCGATATTCTTAAAGGCAAAAAGGGTTGATAATATTACATCAACCCTTTTAATGATCGATTTGAGAGTTATTCTAAACCAATCCCTACTATTGCTTCTCTGTCAAGCGCTTCCCTTTCTGCAGCTTTTTTTAACTCCGCAGCTTCCTCATACTTAAGCTTGTATTCAATGCCGGCAATCAACGCCTGCATTATAGCGCTGCTTAAATCCATTGCACTCCTAGAAATTTTCCAGCTGCTATACTTATCGCTAAGAGTAATAGTCACCTGCAGAGAATCATTAGAAGTATTGACAAAAAAATCAGTCAATTTTACTTCCTTTAAGCTCGGATGAAAATTTATTAATGCCGTCAGCAATGCCGCACTTATGGCGTCTACCTGTCTTTTTCCGCTAGATGCTTTAAATACGATAATATTACCAACTTCTATACGAATAGAAGCATCAATAAATGACTCAGAATCTTCTTCTCGTATGTCTTCTATAATTCGCAAGCCCAGTATTTTAAATTTTCTGTCCGCTGTTTTAACAAGTAAATTCACTTTTCCTTCTCCCTTCTCCCTTCTCCTCCCTCTCCCAAAGGAGGACAAACATTTTTACGCTATCCGTGCTCCGTGTTAATCTGTTTCTTATCCGTGCAAATCCGTTTCACGAAATAAGCAGGAATTAGAAACAAAATCCCACAGATATGGATAGCACATTGTAATGAACAATAATTTCCCTCTAAAAACCAAAAAAGGTCGCCCCTGGTAGACGACCTTTGCTGCTTTCTAGAGAAATGAGGATTTATGTTTTAGTAAGGTGTCTCAGGGTTAGCAAAATCGGGGCGATAATAATCGCCTCAATGATAATGCTGATAATAATTATTGTACCCTGAGTATATGAGTTCATAAATATTAGAATTACGAATTTAGAATTACGAAGTAAGCAGGTGAAATTATTTCCATCATTTATCTTTTTAATTCTTAATTCTCACTTCTTAATTCTATGTCGGTCAGTATAACAAAAAAATATTTTTTGTCAAACCCTATCAACAAAGCCAAAAAATTGCCAAATGTGGAAAACTTTTTTAATTTTCTTAATTACACCCATATTTTCCATCTATGTTTTTTTGTAAATCAACTTCCTATCGCGCTAATCAGTTTTAATAACGTTATTAATCAAGTGATTCCAAATTCACGCATAATTCATCTTTCCAAATCATATCTGGATAACTTTTTAAAGTGTCTCTTACGTATTTTTTCCGCTCCTCGTATGTTTTTTCATCTTTTGCCTCAAATTTAACCGTTATATAAGGTCCATTTTGGGAATATCTGAATATCATCATTCCGTCATCAAAGTCCGCTCTTGTCGCGTCATCATTAGGTATAATATTACTATCCGTTATTTCCGCATCGGAAAAATCGTCTTTAAATTTGCGAGTCAACTCATTAATTACCGCAACTTTTTTATCATCTGGACATCCGATTTTTATCTCAGGAGAAGATATATATCTTGGAAAACTTTCATAAATTTCTCCCACAGTTTTATTTTTTTCCGAAAGATATTCTAACAATCTAAGCGCAGCATAAGCGCCGTCGTCATGACCATAAAAATTATCAGCGAAAAAGAAATGGCCTGACAATTCTCCGCCAAATGCGGCTTTTTCTTCCGAAATTTTCGCTTTCATAAACGAATGGCCGGTTTTCCACATTACAGGAATTCCGCCATTTATTTTGATAACTTCCCGAACAACCTGGGAGCATAAATTATTATAAACAATTTTTGAACCCGGAAATCTTTCTAAAATTTCCTGAGCAAAAATAGCGACTAAGACATCGTTCCATAAAATATTTCCTTTTTCGTCAACCAAACCAATGCGATCGCCATCTCCGTCAAATGCTAAGCCAATATCCGCGCGCTCCTCTAAAACAACTTTTGCCACCCTATCAACTACTTTTTTTTCAGTAGGATCCGGCGTGCCTAATGGAAAACTTCCATTCACTTTTAAATTTTTTCCTATAACTTCGCATCCCGCCCGTTTTAATATTTCTGGAATATATATTCCAGTAGTTCCAAAACAAGAATCTAAAACAACTTTAAACTTTTTTTTCAAAACGATTTTTTTTAATAAATCATTATAATAATCTTCCGTTACGTCTTTTTTTTCTATCGTTCCTTCTTCTTCACATTTATAATATTCGCCTTTATTAATTATTTCTTTAATTTCTATAATGTCATGCGGTCCTGTTGTCTGGGAATATCCCACTGCCATTTTCATTCCATTATAATTAGCCGGATTATGGGACGCGGTAATAATCACTCCTCCGTTTGTCTGATAGCGATACTGAGCGTAATACATCATCTGGGTCATAATCATGCCCAAATTAATAATATTAATTCCAACCGACCTCATTCCTTTAATCATCGCCGCCAAATATTCTTCACCGCTTAGACGGCAATCTCTGCCCGCGACAGCATGGCGTATTTTTCTTCTTCTTAAAAATGTGCCATATGCTTTACCAATTAATTCAACTTTTTTGGCATCTAAGTCCTCTCCCGCTTTACCTCGGATATCATAACCTCTGAAAATATAAGGATTTATTTTTTCCATAATGTTTTTATCCTCCTGTTAATTTAACTTGACTGGAAGCGAGGTTTCAAACCTCGCTTTCAACTTAAGGAATACTTGAAATTATTTTAAGTAATTTTCCTTAACTCCTTTAATATCTCATCCCAGTGTTCGTCAAGCAAGTCCTCCATTTCTGGCATAGTCACCCATCTTACTTCGTCCTGATCTTCAAGCGGCATTGCTTCTCCCGATTTATAATCGGCGACAAACGATAAACCGACCACATGATGACCGCTTGCACGGATAAAAGACCTGCTTGCAAAAAACTTAAAATTATCGGCTTCTATTCCGACCTCCTCCATTATTTCCCGTTTTAGAGAATTTTCAATTATGTGGTCTTCAATCTCCATATCAACTTTACCGCCTGGCACCGCCCACCTCCCTGCCGCTTGTTCGTCTTTAGAGGATCTCCTTGCCAGCAAATATTTATCTCCCTTTTTTATCCACGCCTCAACAAATACCACATGCAGAGGAATATTTGTATTTGTCATAATTTATTATATTCTATCATAGAAAGAAAAAAATTAAAACTACTACTTTTTATTTTTATACGCTATATGGCATGCCCCCTCGCGGGAAACCATACAAGGGCCTTGCGGATTTTCAGGATTACAGACCTTTCTATACAGTGAACAATTTTTGGGTTCACTGAGTCCTTTTATCACCTCCGAGCATAGACACCTACTTTCCCCCTTTTGCAAAGGGGGATTAAGGGGGATTTTTTCCAAAATATCTGTGTATATCATCTTCGCATCCCTATCGGCAAATTTGCGCAGCTTAAAACCGCTACCTGCAATATCTCCCAAACCGCGCCATTCACTATCTTCTAATTCAAATACTTCATTCATTAAATCCAATGCCTTTTTATTTCCTTCAGGCCGAACCACGCGATTATATTCGTTTTCCGTTTCAGTTCTATTTTCTGCAATCTGAGCCAATAACATCATAATCCCTGCTAAAACATCTTCCAATTCAAACCCAGTAATAACCTGCGGAATTAAATTGCCTGTTGAATCATAAAATCCTCCAAAAACATCAGCCCCGACAATCGCTGCAACATGCCCGGGAGAAATAAGTCCATCAATTTTAATTTCCCCGTTTCCCAATAAAGCCCGCATTGCCGGAATAAACGCCTTATGCGCGCAGTAAACCATAGCGCCCCGTTTTACGATAGATGCTGTCATAGGAGCGGTTGTCTCAAATCCAATACCAAAAAAAACTGTTTTCTTATTTAACTTAAAAATTTCTTCCGCAGTATAAACTTCCCTGACATCAGCGCCCTTTTGTCTTGCTTCCGCTAAACTCATCTCAGTCCCTATAACCCTCAGCATATCGCCGTATGAAGCGACGGGAATGCCCGCCAAAGCTATAGCAACGATATTATCAATATCTGATTTTGCTGTAACGCAAACAGGACATCCCGGTCCTGAAATTAATTTTATATTGGATGGCAGTATTTCTTTTATCCCATACCCCGCAATAACCTGAGTATGTGTCCCGCAAACTTCCATTAATTTAACCTGCCGTTTAATTCGTTTAGCTAATTTTTTAATTTCTTTTAAAGTTGACAACATACTTTATTAAGATATAATACAAGAAAAAGTTTAGCTTTTACAATCCTTAACTTTATAAACTTTTTAACTTTTTAACTTTATAACTTATCTATGCCAGAACTACCAGAAGTTGAAACAATTAAACAAGAATTAAATAATACCGTCATCGGAAAAAAAATAAAAGCCGTTGATGTATTTTTGCCTAAAATTATTAATGTATCTCCTCCAGAATTTAAAAAAAAGTTATCGGGAACTATTGTTAAAAATGTTGAAAGAAGGGCAAAAAATTTAATTATAACCATAAGCCGAAATCGCAGAGAGACGATTAACCTGCCGTTGCAGGCGGATCGCGTCCATGCCAAAGACGAAAATCTCTACTTACTTGTACACCTTAAAATGACAGGCCAATTAATTTATATCCAAAATAACTCAATAAATATTAAAAATAAATACACTCATATTATTTTTAACTTTACCGACGGATCAAAATTATTATTTAATGATTTGCGCCAATTCGGCTATATTAAATTATTAAACGACAATGAATTATCCGCTTATCTGGATAAACAAAATTTCGGATATGAACCGCTGGAAAATAATTTTACATCTGATAAATTAAAGGACTTGTTAAGAGGGAAAAAAGGAAAAATTAAAGTTATGCTGATGGACCAAACTTTTCTTTCCGGCATAGGAAATTTATACGCCGCGGAAATATGTTTTTACGCAAAAATAAATCCGGCGCGACAGATATCCACATTAACAGATACAGAAACAGAAAACTTATACCTCGGAATTAAAAAAATTTTAACGGATGCGATAAAACACAAAGGATCTTCTATAGAAAATTATGTGGATATATACGGCAAAAAAGGCGGATTTGTGCCTTTTTTAAAAGTATATAATAGGAAAGGAAAAAAATGTTACCGTTGCGGCAGTATTATTCAAGCAATAAAGCTTGGCGGCAGAGGAACTTACTTTTGCCATAATTGCCAACGATAGGAAAGGTTAATCCGTGCTCCGTGCTAATCCGTTTACTATCCGTGCTGATCAGTTTTTTATTTAGTCATTCATCCCTCTTATATACCATCCTGAGCTATTCTTATGTTCTTCCTGCGTATTTCTAACAGATTTTTCAACTATGTAATAAGCAGTAGCATACGCAGAGAGTGCGATAATTAAACCGATTAAAGAATTTTTTATAATCGTCTTTGATTTGGCAACTTGATCGTCATTCCCGCCCGCGCTCATCCAAAGAAATCCTGCATATATTATTAAAAGCACGAATACAATGCTAAGCAAAGTTAAAAAAAGTTTTATATATTGAGATAAAATACTTATTAAACCTGACTGTTCATTATTAACTGTTTGTTCATATTCAGTTTCATTAACAACTTTGCCTAAATTATCCGTCCATATCTTTTCAGCTTGCGGTTCCTCCTGGGCATTAACAAAGCCAATGCAAAGTGAAATGAGTAATATAATTAGTATTGATTTATAAATTTTTTTAAACATAAATTTGTATATTTGTGATAAGATTTGTTGATTTGCGGGAAATTATTTTATAAGCCCTTCGCCAAGTTTAGCCATAACATACGAAGTAATCGCGTATGCTAAAAACACAACGGCAACGCCAAACGCCGCATTTATTATATGCGACTTTGCAGTGGTAATCTGGTCTTCATTGCCATCTGCGGAAAACCAAAGATATCCGCTATAAATTATTATAATAATTAAAATTATGCCGACTAAACTTAAAACCATCTCAATGGCCCGCCCGATAACGGCATATATGCTATCATCACCTGCCTTAGCGCCGCCATTTACCGGCTCAAAATTTCCTTCCGTTCCTTTTTCTAAATATTTTTTAGCATCATATTCATCTAAAAAATTCTGCGGCTGTCCTTCTTGCGCCGGCGCATCTTGAGCATTAATGACTTTATTGCAAAAAATTACAGATAAAACTATAATACAAAATATTAACAATTTATGTTTCATACTATTAGACAAAAATATCAAGCCAAATATTTTATAAACTTTCAATTTGACTTTTACTTTTGACTTTTAATTTTTAACTATTTTTAGTATACCACATTTAAATTTATGCCACAAGAAAAAGTAAAAAATCTTAAAAGCCGTGCCATTATTTTACGTCATATTCGTGAATGGTTTGAGAAGAATAGCTTTATTGAAGTTGAAACGCCTATCTTAGTAAATTGCCCCGATTTATCACCGAATTTAAATATCTTAGAAACAGAAATTCATTTTAGATCACCTGATACCTCCAACCAGATGCCTCAAGTTCTGAACGATCACGCCGTAAACTACAGGGAATTCCAGCGTCATCCTGAGGGAGCGACGAAGGAGCGAGCGAAGGATCCCATGGCTTACAGTGATAATCTTCCTCATGCCACGCGCCATGGGATTCTTCGCTCCTATGTCGCTCAGAATGACGCGAATTATCCAACGACGAGGGAAAAGAAATACCTTATCACTTCCCCCGAATTTTCTATGAAAAAATTATTAGCCAATGATGGGCTTGATAACATATATACTATCACTAAAGTTTTTCGCGACGGCGAAGAAGATACCGGAATTCACAGCATAGAATTCACTATGCTTGAATGGTACCGTAAAAACGCGGATTATAATGACATTATGAAGGATACGGGGGATATAATTTCTTTTATATCTGCAAACGTAGAGACAGGTTTCGTAAAGACAGGTTTTAAACCTGTCTTTACAACGACACCATTTCCCCGCCTAAAAAT
>JAZDMY010000033.1:0-18089 GCA_043800435.1 bacterium | reverse complement strand
GGCATAGGAGGGGGATGAATTTTCGCCCTTTAAAATTTTAAACCAGCTCCGCTTATCAGGCGGAGGAGTTTGTTTTAGGTAAAAAGGAGGAAGTGAGATGAGTTTGTATAACGATTTGGGAGTTGAGTCAGATAAAGCAGGTATTGCGAAGATATTTGATGGTATGAATGAAAATCTTTTTCTGAGGTGCTTTTGTAGAATAGCAAGGGACATTTGGAAAAAAGGTTGGGTTATGGTAAAGCATGCTGATGGCAGCGGCAGTAAGTCTATGATTCATTATTTATTTTATTTGTCAAATAATAATATCCTTGCAATGTCCGATGATGCAAGTGATGCACTCGTGATGAATTCTAGTGATGTGGCCGCGGCAGGATTTGTGGATAAATTAGTTTTCACTAATATCGTGGACATAAGCCGTCTTAATGTGGATAAAGATTTAATTTTACGACAAGTGGTTGAAGGGCTCAGGCGGGTAAAAGAATTATATAGTAAATATGGCATAGAGATAATCTATACTGGAGGAGAGACGGCCGATCTGCCCGATCAGGTAAGTGTCAATCCCTGAAAAAATTGAACCGTTTTTTGGCAAATTATTTGGGGAAAGTTTTAATAAAATTTAAAGTGAATTTTCTTGGCGATTTTAGTCCGATGCTGGTATGAAGCCGATCATTGTTGTAATAGCTGATTTTTTTTGAAATCAGTTTTTTTAATTCTTGAAATGTTTCCATTTCTTTAAATTCATCCTTGCATTCGTCTTTTAATCGGCCGAAGAATGATTCTTGCCCGGGGTTTTCCGTGGGCGTGCCAGGCGTGGAATAAGACAAAGTTATTTTATTTTTTATCACCTCTTCCACATAATCATAACTCGTAAATTGCGATCCCTGATCCTGATGACATAGTAATTCTTCGGGCAATTTTTTTACTAATTTTTTTATGTTTGCCGCCGCTTGACGGAATGAAATTATGACTAATTTTGTTTCCATAGTTTCACCGATTTCATAGCCATATACCATTTGTCCGAAGCAATCTTTATGCACAGCCAGATATGCTTTGCTTTTTCCGTGATTGTAAATAATCTCTGTAATATCCGTCGTAATGGCTTGTAAAGGCGCGACAATTTCGGTTCTGATTAGCAAATTTACCCGATCAGCTAAACTTTCTAATATTTCCTTAACCACGCTCTTCTTTGAAGTTCGCAACTTTCTTTTTAATCCTAAACTCCAAAGTTTTAATAGCCTCCCCAGCGCATCGCGGCCGATCTCTATTTTATATTTATCCCATAACGCCTGTTTTATTCGTTTCACTCCATAAGCGCTATTTTTAGTGATTATTTTTTTAACCTTTATTTTTAGATGTTCAAATTTATCAACAAATCGTTCATCAGGATGTTTATGATTATAGTAAGTATTTTTTGATAACCCGCAGAGTTTGCAAATTCGGCTGATGCTAAACGATCCTGTTTCAACTTGCTCTCTGGCAAATTTTATTATGACGTGTTTCGGGATGAATAAAAATCTGAAAAATTTTTTAGCAAATTCAACTCCACTTCTTTTTTGCCGAGCATTTGTTCCAATCTTGCCACCTTAACTTTTAATTCATTTGCGACCTGATCAGGCGTGGTTACGAAAACTTGAGCGCCGCGTTCTTTGAGCTGGTCGCGCCAGAGATAAAGGAGGTTGGCATTTAGATCATACTTTCTTGCTATTTCCGCAATATTGTTATTGCTGAATGTGTCCAATGTCCTATCAAGTTTGAACTGCGGGGTGTAAATTTTTTTCTTTGAGCCGGTTTTACCCGTCTTTTTTATTTGTGTCATAAAGTTTAATGGAAATATTATGAGTTTACAATATCATAATTATTGTAAATTTGCCAATATTTCCGTTTCACTTTCCCATATGCCCACCAGTTCAGTTTAGCAAGGACTAATCAGATTTTAGATTTCTGATTTAAGATTTTAGATTAAAAGCATGAATTTTTTAAAAAAGCGGCTCTATTTAGAAGCCGCTTTTTTTCTTCTTTCTCTATTCTTTTTGCTAACCCATCTCCCGCTTGGGTCAACAATATGTAAAAAACAATAACCCCACTCTCTAATAAAATCCTTTCCACCCTTCCAATAGAAAATGGGATAAGGTTTTATTAAAATTCCATGGGCAAATAAAAAAGTAATAAATGAGCGAATTAAGTGCTGCCAATGAGACAGCACATTAATACTTGCCTTCTTTCCACCTATTTTTTCTACAACCCCCTCTATTTCCTGAAAAGTATCCACAGCATCGGTTACAGTCAGGATCTTTTCCGCTGGCACGCCATTTTTAATAAGCCATTCTTTCATTAAATCCGCTACCGGCTTCGTTTGAACTTCTTTCGGTAAAAAAATTCCACCTGTTACAATAATCTGATTATGCCCTTCCCAAATTTTAATGGCCTCTTCACAACGAAGAAGCGTATCACATGGATGCAGCTTATTCAAAGGAACCACAAGACCGCCAAGCACTACTAATATTTTTTTCTTATGCATTTTTCCTCCAAAGATCATAAAATAAAAATAATTTTCTCCACGAATTCTTTGCCTAAAACACTGTTCAATTTATATAAAATTGTCTTTTCCCGTAATTTTAATTCCTGGCTTAGCGAATTATTAAGGCAGGCAACAGTTAATATCTTGTTTTTTAAACACATTGGATTCAAATCCTTTAAAATCTCATCCGCCCGTTCGCCGGTATATTCACTCGCGAATATCTCCCGCAAAACATCCATAAATTTATCTAAAACCAAAGCCGAATCAACCTGCTGTTTAATGCCGGCGCGAGCAAGGGAATCTTTTAGCAATGAGTCAAGTTTAAGTATCATACTGGTATTGTCATTCCGACCGAAGTGATGCCCGAGGAACGAGGGCAAGCGAGTGGAGGAATCTGTTTATTAACCCAAATTTGGTGCGCTCACAGATTCCTCCACTCCCCCGTGTCTCCCCCGCAAAAAAATGCGGGGTCGCACGGGGTCGGTCGGAATGACAAAACGAAAAACAGAAACTAATTAACCATCTCCTAATTAACTTCTCTTAAACATCCTTCCTATCTCCATCCACGAAAATTCTACCATAATCGGTCTTCCATGGGGACAGGTAGGCTTTATCTCTCTATTTAAAACTTTCTCTGCAAGCGCTAATTGCTCTTCTTTTGCCATAACATCTCCGCCTCTTACAGCGCTATGGCAAGATATATATTTTATTGACCTATCGCGCGCGGCTATCATCTTTTCTTCTATTTTAAAATCCTGCGCCATATCAGAAAATATTTCACTGATAAGACCTTTTAAGATCTTCTCTATGTCCGTTCCCGCTAAATCGTTAGGGATTGTTTGAACAATAATTGTGTTCAAAGAGAATTCTTCTATCTCAAATCCAATATTTTCTAGAACGCGCCATCCATTTTTAAAAGCGTCCATCTCACCGATTGATAATTCTATAGTTAAAGGGACTAATAACTGCTGTTTATTAAATTTTCCATTCGCGGCTTCTTCTGATAATTTATCATAAACCATCCGTTCATGCGCCGCATGCTGGTCAATTAAAATAATCCCTTCCGGCTTTTCAATAATCAAGTATAAATTTTTTACCTGTCCGATTAATTTCCAATTTCTACTTTCCGCCCCATTCCCCGCATGATTACAAAACATTGCATTATTAAACTGCTCCACACCCCGCTGAAATTCTAATTTTTCAATATTTCCTACCCTCTTAACACTTTGGGGCTGGAATTTGAAATTAGAAATTGGAAATTTATTTGAAGCTTGTCCTGAGCTTGCCGAATGGATTTGAAATTTAAAATTTGAAATTTTATTAGAGCTTGTCCTGGGCGCGCCGAAGGATGAATTAGGTGAATTAGAAATTTCTTGCTCATCAAATCCTTTGTTAATATCACTAATCGACTCCCTTATCACCGCCTGCACTGTCTTAAAGGCATCTTGTTGATTTAAAAAACGAACTTCCATTTTTCGCGGATGGACATTAACATCAACCAATTCCGGTTCTATTTCTAATTTTATTACAAACATCGGATGGCATTCTCTATGTATTAAATTCCGATATGCTTCATAAATCGCCTTTTGAACAATATTGTTATACACTGGCCTATTGTTTACGAACAAATACTGATGATTTTTTACCGTCTTCGCGTTTTGCACACGCGAAACAAATCCTCCAATCGCCATTTCCCCTGATTCTCTATAAAAACTTAACATATTAGAAAAATTATCACTGCCTAAAATCTCCTTAACCCGCATACCCCATTCATCTATCATTCGCGCTGATTTGCTTTCTAATTCTCGAAAATTCGCGTAGTTAAATATAACCTTCCCGTTATGCGTTAATTTAAATCCTATTTTATAATTTACAATGGCGATATTTAACATTGTATTTAAAATATGCCCGAATTCTGTTTGCGCGCTTTTCAAAAATTTCCTTCGCGCCGGAATATTATAAAATAAATTTTCCACTCTTATTTTTGTCCCTTCCGGGCATCCAACATCGCTTATTTTAAAATTATTATTATCATCCCCACGTTGTAGAGACGCATCGCAAAACGTCTCTACAATATTATTCTCAACCAATGTCCCGGCTATCGCGCTCCTTTCTTTTGTTTGAACACTAAATTTGCTCACTGAGGAAATAGCCGCAAGCGCCTCTCCTCTAAACCCAAAAGACGTTATATTATGAAGATCCTCAATAGATGAAATTTTACTCGTCGCATGCCGCTCAATACAAAGGGCGGCATCTTCTTTATTCATTCCTTTGCCATTGTCTGTAATTTCAATTAAGTCCATACCGCCGTTTTTAATTTCAACATTAATAAAATCCGAACCCGCATCAAGCGCGTTTTCAACCAATTCCTTAATAACAGACGCCGGCCTTTCCACAACCTCGCCGGCGGCGATCTTATTTATTAGATTGTTGTCTAAAATATGAATGGACATAATCTAAATTGGGCGAATAATTCGCGTCATCCTGAGGGAGCGAAGCCGAGCGACCGAAGGATCCCGTGAATTTATATTAAACTTCTATCATTACCTCGCGCCACGGAATTCTTCGCCTCGTTCCTCGCAGAATGACGCAAAAAAATTAAATCCCTCCGCTATAAGCTCTGATCTTTCAACTTTTTTAATAAATTCATTGCCTCCATCGGCGTCATATTATTTAAATCTAAACTTCTTATTTCCTCTTCAATTTCGGATTCTTGCTTTATAAGCGGCTGCTGAACAAAGCGCGATTTATTATCATTTTTCCCGTTTTCAAGCTCTGATAATATCTCTTTCGCTCTTATTATCAATTCTTTCGGCAACCCCGCAAGTTTTGCAACCTCAATTCCATAACTTCTATCAACACCTCCCTTTATTACTTTATGTAAAAATATAACTCCGCCTTCATCTTCTAAAACAGCTACCCGATAATTTTTAATTTTTGGAAAACTATCCTCCAATTCTGATAATTCGTGATAATGAGTTGCAAATAATGTCTTTGCTTTAATATTATTATAAATGTGTTCCGCAACAGCCCATGCAATGCTAACGCCGTCATAAGTGCTTGTGCCTCGTCCAAGTTCATCAAAAATAATTAAACTTTTTTCCGTCGCGTTATTTAAAATATTCGCGGCTTCCTGCATTTCAACCATAAATGTTGATTGCCCGTAAGCAATATTATCGCTTGCTCCGACTCTTGTAAAAACTCTGTCCGTTATACAAATGTCGGCTGATTTTGCCGGCACGTAACATCCAATTTGCGCCATTAAAACAATAATGGCATTTTGCCTTAAATAAACGGATTTTCCTGCCATATTCGGACCTGTCAATAGTATAAACTGCTGCGTCTCTCTATCAAAATACGAATCATTTGCCACAAAATCAACCCCGTCCATCTTTTCTATAACCGGATGGCGGCCGTCTTTTATGTTTATTATGTTTTTATCATTAAAATATGGCATGGAATAATTATTTTCTCTTGAAATTTGCGCGAAATTTAATAATACATCTAATTTTGCGATAGATATCGCCGCTTCTTGCAGTTCTTTAGCATATCCCGCGACTTTACTCGCGACTTCGTTAAATAACCTGTATTCAATGTCCTTTATCTTTTCTTCCGCGGTTAAGACCTTTTCTTCATATTCCTTTAATTCGGGAGTAATAAATCGTTCTCCGTTGACTAACGTCTGCTTTCTCGTATAATCATCAGGTGCTGATTTTATATTCGCATTGCTTATTTCAATATAATACCCGAAAACATTATTAAATTTTATTTTCAATGAATTAATCCCCGTGCGCTCTCTCTCTTTAGTTTGCAGATTAGCAATCCAATCTTTTCCGCCCGATGATATTTTTCGCAAATCATCTAATTCCGCATTATTTCCTTCCTTAATTATTCCACCGTCTATAACAGAAACCGGCGGCTCATCAATAATTATCTTTTCAATTAAATCAATAATTTCATTAACACTCCCTTCCTCTTCCCCTTCTATACCTTCTATACCTTCTCTCCCCTCTTTTCTTTCTAATTTTAAAATTTCTTTAATTCTTAAAATAATCCGCAAACTCTCCTTCAATCCGATTAAATCCCTCCCATTTGCTCTCCCGCATCCAACACGCGCTAATAATCTTTCTATATCTAAAACTTTGCTGAGCTCCTCCCGTAAATTATTCCTTAATTCATCACGGTTAAAAAAGTATTCAACCGCGTTTATTCTGCTTTTTATTTTATCTAAATCAATTAATGGCCGTAAAATCCAATTTCTTAAAAGACGCACCCCCATCGCCGTTCCAGTTTTATCTAAAACTGTAAGCAATGTTCCTTCTCTGCCTTTCATCTGATAATTATAAATTAAATCAAGATTTCTAATTGTCTGATCATCTAAAATCATGCAATCATATGGATTATAAATTGATATTTTATTAATATGCGCCAATTGCGTTCTTTGCGTTTCCTTTAAATACATCACCAAATTTGCCGCCGCTTTAATACCATATCTCATTCCAGCGATTCCAAATCCTTCTAAATTTTTTGTTTTAAATTGCGCGCATAAAACTTTTTCAGGCTCAAAATATTCATGGGTAATAAACTTGCTCACATTTTTAAAAACCCAATACCAATTTGATCTTTCATTTTTATTATCTCGCTGAAATGAACCCTGTAAATTTACAGCGGCGGCATCTATGCCTGTTCTATCATCAAAAATAACCTCTGCCGGATTTATTTTTTTTAATTCTGAAATTAAGTCCTTTTCTCCCCTAATTTCCGAAACTTTAAATTCTCCGGTAGTTAAATCCACAAATGCTAATCCCGAAATTCCGCTTTCCATAAAGATACTTGCCAAATAATTATTTTCTCCCTTATCTAATAAAGATGAATTTAAAGTCGTTCCAGGCGTAATAATACGCGCTACCTCTCGTTTTACAATTCCGGGCAGTTTCGGATCGCTTGTTTGCTCGCAAATGGCAACTTTCAGTCCCGCTTTCGTCAACTTTGCGACATATTGATCAATCGCGTGATGAGGAACCCCGCACATAGGAATTTCATTCTCGCCTCCTTTATGGCGCGCTGTTAAAACAATATCTAAAATAGGAGACGCTTTTTTTGCATCATCCCCGAACATCTCGTAAAAATCGCCTAATCTGAAAAAAAGGATATTATCCTTATGCTTTTCCTTTATCTCAAAATATTGTTTTAACATCGGAGTCATAAAAAACCAATTTTAAATTTCAAATTTTAAATTTTAAAACAATATTCTAATTCTCGCTACTTAACTAATTCAACCTTTTTAATTTCCTTAACCTCTTTTTTTAATACCTCTTCTATCCCGTGCGTAAATGTCATTATAGCCATCGGGCAAGTAGAGCACATGCCAGTCATTTTAACTTTCACTACACCCTTTTTTTCGTCAACTTCCACAAGTTCCACATCTCCGCCATCGGCTTGCAAAGACGGGCGAATTTTATTTAACACTTTTATAATTTTTTCTTTCATAGGTTTTATACGCGCCGCTGCGAACGGAGCCCATCCGAATAAATAAAAATGTATTCAATCATAATTTTTCTGGAAATTGGATAACATTCCTATATTCAGATTATATTTTACTTTTTTAGTTTATCAATAGCATCCTTAAGCGCATCAACTGCAATAAGAGAACAATGGACTTTATGTTCAGGCAATCCGCCCAATTTTTTCGCAACATCATCTTTCGTTATCTTTTCAGCATAGTCCAAGGTCTTCCCTTTAACCATATCAGTTAATACCGAAGAAGACGCAATCGCCGCCGCGCACCCCAATGTCTCAAATTTTATATCATCAATTATTCCCCTCTTGAGAGGGGCAAGGGGTGTGTTTCCCCTCTTTGACAAGGAGGGATTAGGGGAGGTTTTCCCGCTTTGAACTTTAAGATATACCTTCATCGTATCTCCGCACACAAGATTTCCCGCCGTCCCAACAACCGTCGGTTTATCCATCTTCCCCTGATTATGCGGATTTTTAAAATGTTTTAAAACTTGTTTTGTATACATATCTTTAAAAAATTTTTAATTTTTAATTTTTTAATTTTATACTAAATCCTGATAAATTTTTCCGGTTTTATAATTATCTATTGCCATTTTTGTCATTTCAAATAGCGGCGATGGCAAATTATCCAAAGAATACCATTCCCACCCTTCGCATTTATCCGGCTCTAAAATTTGCGGCTTACCGCTTTTCCAATCTGCGAGCAAGCCAATATGAACGTAATGCTTCGGATTATATTTTCTTACATTTGCTAAATACTGGAATCTTACATTCGTAATTTCCAGTCCGCTTTCTTCCATTGCCTCTCGTTTAGCGCATTCTTCAAACGACTCCATATATTCCAAATGCCCGCCGGGTGATGCATATTCCCCTTCGCCATGGGCATTCTTCCTTTTTCCCAGTAAAACTTTTTCATCTTTAAAAATCATAACACCTATCCCGACTTTTGGTTTTTGTATTTCCATATTTTGTTTTTTCTACCGAGCTTCAGTTCGGGTCAGGGTACTTTAGTGCCCCGAATAATTGTTAGGGCACTAAAGTACCCTAACCCGCCTTAAAAGGCGGCAGAAAAACTATACTGCTGTTTTATGCTCCCGCCATCACCAATTCCCCCATCAATCCATTAACAAAATCCATAACCCCATCCTCAGGAATAATAACATCAAACGCTTTTTTAAATGACTCCACGACATAATCCATAGCCCCATCCCGCAAAATAATTATATCATAAACCTCTTTATATGTTGCAATCTCGCACTTTGAATTCTCATTTAAAAACCCGATTTTTATTAAATTATCATAATCAAACCCGTTTAACATTTGCCCGTCACTTACGCTGTCTCCTAAAAGAATAACATTTTTCTTATCTTTAATCTCTTCGTAAAATGAAAACTGCTTAACAGATGCATAATCTTTATTAAAAGTATGAACAATCGGCTCGCTAACTCCTTTTACCTTATCATCATCTCCCCAGATAAATGTATTTGAGACAATATGAATATTATCATAAAATTTATTAAATCTTTTTAAATACAACGAAATTGTTTCGGTTCCAACACCAGCGGCGGAAAGGATTACAGCGGGAATATTATATTTATGCAAAAAATCAAAAAATTCCATCGCGCCCGGACGAAATGCAACCCTTGTTGACTGCGCAACTTTTTCCAAATCGCTTTTAGAGAGTCCTGATTTTATAAGAAGATCATAATGGGCGCTCCACCATTCATGCATCAGCCGCTTTTTTTCTTCCAACGATAAATTTGGGTCGCTTTCATACGAATGATATTTATCATAAAGCGCCTGCGCCTTTTCGGTATAATCCGGCGTTAAATAATTCTCATCTCGTAAAACTGCAATTAAAGAATTACTTTTTTTTCCGTCAACAAAACAAGAAGTCAATGTCTTATCAAAATCCGCGACAATATGCAGTTTTGAAGCGCCATCTTTTTTTATATTATTTTTTATCTCCTCAAATCTTTTTTTGTCGAGGATTATAATATTGTTTTCTATCATATAATTTTATACACGCGATAAACGACGCGCGTCATTCTGAGCCCGAGCGCCAGGAGGGCGAAGAATCCCGTGGCTTACAATTTATCCTGAGTTACCAATTTTACATATTGCGACATACCTTAGAAGTTAAAAATCAAAGTTAAAAATAAAAAATATTAAACTTTATTTGCTCTTAAAACCAAGCTTTTTTAAAATTAACTCTACCTCCTCAATTTTATCATCTCTGATTAAAAAATAATCTTTTGAATAAGTTGAAACTATTAAAATATTTATTCCTTCCTTTGCAATTTCATTACTTACTGCCGCGAGAAATCCTACGGCATAAAACGGAACTGATACATCAAGCGAAATTAAACGATAAAATTCCTTATTAGTTTCAATAAGCATTAATCCACCAAGATTCTCCTCTCTTGTCACCACCGTAATCTCTTCATCATCTTTTGTTACCATAAAATGTTTGCCCGCCTCGGGAAACTCTGAAACTTTAGCATATACATAACGTCCGTCTTCAATTTTAAAACTGCTCTCTCTGATAATTTTTTTAAGCTGATCATTCATACTTATTTTAATAATTTGAAATTTTATTAGGTGAATTAGAAATTAGGTGAATTAGGTGAATTTCTCAATTTCTTTATTTCTCAATTTTTATCACGTCCACAACACTTTTTATATTTCAGCGGCTTGTTCGTTTCTGGATTAATCTTTCCGCAAGGACATGGCTCATTTCTGCCCACCTTATCTTTATTGACAGCTACATTTCCACGGCTGCCGGAGGTCGCCTCTTTATCCATAGCGGCAAATCCTTGCATAGCGGTCGCGGCGGCTTTTAAAATACTGGAGCCCATTTGCATTGTCTTATTCGCGCCTGAAAGATTTAAATTCGCGTTTTGCGCTATGGAAGGAGCAATTTCAGAGGCAAGTCCGACTTTATAAATGCTGTAAACGACCTCGCGTTGGATTAAATTCATAAGCTCGGCAAACATCCTCCGTCCTTCTTTTTTATATTCAATCAAAGGATCTTTCTGTCCGTAACCCTTTAATCCAATACTATGCCGTAAATAATCCATCGCATCCAAATGGTCAACCCACAATGTATCAATTGATCGCAACAGAATTCCACGCTCAATTTCCCGCATATTTATGCCTGCTTGTCTGATTTTAGTTTCTAACTTTTCGTAAGTTTCTTTTGCGCGCTTCACAAAATATTCAATAATCTCAGTTCTTACTTTCATTTCATCTTCCCTATTCTCCGCCGCTTTTTCAATATTTTGCAATTCGCCCAGCGATTCTTTTGATAGCGGATAAATCGTATTTACCACCTCAAAAATTTCTTTCACATTCCATTTTTTCGGATCATTATCTCCCGTGTGAAAAAACACAACCGATTCAATTTCCTTCTCCACCATATTTAAAATCATATCTTCCAACCTTTTCCCTTCTTTTCCCTTTTCCCCCTCTCCACCTTCTTTACTATCTTGTTCTTCTTCGTTTTCTTTTGAAATTTTAAATTTAAAATTTAAAATTTCTCCCTCTATCCCGAGTATCTCATCCCTCTTCTTATATATAACCTCCCTATGTTTATTCATCACATCATCATACTCAACGATATGTTTTCTTGTGTCAAAATTAAACCCTTCGACTTTGCCTTGCGCCGATTCAATTGATTTTGAAATAATTTTATTTTCAATCGGCATATCATCCGGCACGCCCAATTTTGTCATTATATTTTTCATCCTTTCAGAGCCGAAAATGCGCATCAAGTCGTCGTCCATTGAAACAAAAAACTGGCTTGAACCCGGATCGCCTTGCCTGCCGGCGCGTCCGCGCAATTGATTATCAATACGACGCGACTCATGCCGTTCGGTGCCGATAATGTGTAAACCGCCCAGTTCACGCACTTTTTTCGCTTCCTCGGCATCAGACGGATTTCCGCCTAAGATAATATCCACTCCTCGTCCCGCCATATTGGTCGCGATAGTTATGGCTCCGGATTTTCCGGCTTGGGCGATAATTTGCGCTTCTTTTTCATGGTATTTGGCGTTTAAAACCTGATGGGGAATTCCTTCTTGATCCAAAAGAGAACTTAAGTATTCATTTTTTTCAATCGCGACCGTTCCCACTAAAACCGGCTGGCCTTTTTCCCTGCGCGCTTTAATTTCTTTTATCACAGCTGAAAATTTTCCGTTCTCGGTTTTATAAATACTGTCGTTGAGATCTTGTCTTATCATCGGCTTATTTGTCGGAATAGCCACAACTTCCAGATTATATATTTTTGAAAATTCCTCCGCCTCGGTTAATGCCGTTCCGGTCATACCGGCTAATTTTTTATAAATGCGGAAATAATTTTGGAAAGTGATTGTCGCAAGCGTCCTGCTTTCTTTTTGAACTTTCACCCCTTCCTTTGCTTCAATCGCCTGATGAAGACCTTCGCTATAACGGCGGCCATACATCATTCTGCCGGTAAATTCATCAACGATTATAATTTCATTGTCCTTTACCACATAGTCCTTATCCTTTTTAAATAAAACATTGGCTTTTAACGCCTGCTCAATATGATGGACTAACCGCACGCCGCCTGACGTATAAATATTATCCAGTCCAAGCATTTTTTCCATTTTATTTATTCCTTGCTGCGTTAGCGCGACCGATCTCATCTTTTCATCCACATTATAATCACCATCTTCTCCGAAAGTTGACTCCTCAAATTTTGCCATAAGCGCGCTTTTCTTTTCAGGCGCTTTTCCTTCTTCCAAAGTTTTTACCATCTTATCAATTTTAAAATACAGCTCGGATGATTCCTCTGCCGGCGCGGAAATAATAAGCGGTGTTCGCGCCTCGTCAATTAAAATACTGTCAATTTCATCAACAATCGCGTAATGAAGAGGGCGTTGCACTTTCTGCGATAAATCCTGCGCCATATTATCTCTTAAATAATCAAACCCGAATTCATTATTCGTGCCATAAGTAATATCCGCGGCATACGCCTCTTTTCTTGGAACTTCTCTAAAATGCCTTAATCGTTCGTCAAACTGGCTCTCATCATTAAATAATGGATCATAAACATAAGCTTTTTCATGAACGATAACCGAAACCGACACTCCCAATAAATTATAAATCGGTCCGTACCATCCTGCGCCGACTTTTGATAAATAATCATTAACGGTTACCAAATGGCATCCTTTTCCTTCAAGAGTATTTAGATACAACGGCAAAGTCGCGACTAACGTTTTACCTTCTCCGGTTTTCATTTCCGCGATCTGCCCGCGATGGAGAACTATTCCTCCAATCATCTGCACGTCAAAATGGCGCGCCTTATTCGCGCCCAAAGTGCGTTTTCCCGCTTCGCGGACAAGCGCAAACGCCTCAGGCAAAATATCCTCAAACGGAAGATTTCTTTTCTGCAATAATTTAAATTTTAATTTTTGCTTTTCGGTCTGGGAAGTAGTTCTCGCAACTTCTTCTTCCAGTTCTCTTATTTCGCCTGAATATTTTTTAATATTTTTTTTCAATCGTTCCTTTAATCCATTAGTTTTTTCCTTCAGCCCGTCATTTGAAATTTTCTCAAATTCCTCCTCCAGCCCATTTATTTTCTCAACAATCGGGGTTATTTCTTTAATTACTTTGTCATTCGGATCACCGAATATTTTTTTAAAAAAAGACATACTTTAATTTTAGATTTTTGATTTTAGATTTTAGATTTATTTTCCCTCTTTAAAGCGCGTCATCCTGAGCGACGAAGGAGCGAAGGATCCCGTGGCTTACAGCAATATGAACAATTCCTACGCCGCACCTCGGGATTATTAAGTCGCTATTGCTCATTCAGAATGACCTTATAGAGTTTAGAATTCATATAGAGAGACACAAAGGAGTTTATCCCTATCAAAATCTCATCAAAATTCCACAATTTTTAACTTTATAAACTTTATAACTTTCCACTTTTTAACTAATTTATCCTATCACATTCTTACTTTATGTTCAAGCATCTCTGCTTCTTATAATTTCTCTCAAAAACTTCATAAATATTCCTCAAATTTCTCCGCCCCAATCTTTTCAACCAGCTTTGTGACATTCACAACCTCATCTTTCGGCACAACAATAATTGCGTCATCCGTATTAATAACCACAAAACCGTCTAAACCTACTGCAGTCAATAATTTTTTCTTATCAAAATTATAAAGCAATGAGTCCTTAGTATTTAAAGAAACAACCTGCCCTTTTACCACATTATCTTCTTTGCTTTTTTCCAACGCTTCTTTCAACGCGTATAATGTGCCCGGATCGCTCCACCCCATATTTGTTTTTATAACCACTGCTTGCGAGAGATTTGTTTTTTCTAATATAGCCCGATCAAATGAAACCTTTTCCGCCTTTTCGTAATGTTCAAAAGCATCCTCAGGATATGCCACGGCATTTTTCACATTTTCATAACTGCTCGGCGCTAATTTTTCATATTGTTTTAAAATAAATTCTACAGAGGAAATAAAGTATCCTGGATTCCAAAAATATTCGCCGGATTTGAACATCCGATCGCATTCCTCAGGCGTAGGTTTATATTTCCAACCTAAAAATTTAAAATATTCATTTCCTGCAGAGACGCATTGCAATGCGTCTCTACAACCAACATCACCATGCATCCGATTAATCGCGTCTCTACCATCATTTTCTAATTCAGAAACTCCGCCGCAGTCTCCACCAGGGACTGCGGCGTTCGCGCCACATTCCCCAGCTTTCTCACCAACCTTTATCCATCCTAAATTATTATTTGCAAACCTAGGCCGTTCCGCTAAAAATATAAATCGTGCATGATCTTCATTTATTAATTTTTCTCCCAGCACCAACGCATTTCTAAATTCATCAACCCTCTCCATAAGATGATCCGCCCAAAGCAAAGCAACCGATTCATCCTTCGTTGTAGAGATGCGATTAATCGCGTCTCTACCGCCAGCATCGCCAGCAACAAATTCGTTATTTTTACCTGTGATTCGCGTTGATTCGCTTTCTAACTCGCGCGAATTCGCGTTTCTTAATCTAAACATCCCATAACAAACCGCAGGTCCCACATTTCTGCGCGACGGTTCTATAAAAATATTTTCCGCCGGCAGCGCGGGAATATGCGCTCGCACGGCATCGGCAAACTCGGATGTTGTTTGAATAAAAATATTTTCTATCCCGACTAACGGCTTTACTCTTTCAATAGCAAGTTCTAATGTGGATTTCCCGTTAAAAATTTTATCAAATTGTTTCGGCGAATTTTTTCGGCTTAATGGCCACAATCTAGTGCCTATGCCTCCTGCAAATATTATAATTTTCATATGTGTCTTCTACCGAGCTTCAGCTCGGGTTGTGGTACTTTAGTGCCACGAAAACGCATACTAAAGTATGCGAACCAGCACTAAAGTGCGGTAGAAAAATTATCCCTTAAATACCCTCCTAATAACCTCCTCAATCTCTACCTCATCAATTAAAATATCGTCCACGGGAAGTTTTGAATTTAAAATGCGCGCGGCGGCATCTTTCGCTTTAGATCTTTCCACTTCAAATTTCACACGGTATTTATCATACTCCACAATTTTTCCAAATTCTTGCGCGTCTTTTTTTAAAACCCCGTCCTCGTTAAAAGTTATGGTAAGAAGTTTATAAGAAATATGTTTTTTTATTAAGTCGTCCAGCGCGCCGTCATACATAATGCGCCCGTCATCAATAATAATAACCCGTTTGCATAATTTCTCAATATCCTCCATATAATGGGACGTCAGGATGATTGTGGTTTTATTTTCTTGGTTATATTTTTTAATAAACTCACGAATGTTCTGCTGGGAAATAACGTCCAGTCCTATCGTCGGTTCGTCTAAAAATAAAACTTTCGGCTTATGCAAAAGCGCGGCTATTAATTCACATTTCATTCTTTGACCTAATGATAACTTACGCACCGGAATATTCACGAAATCAGCAATTTCCAGCACCGCCATTAATTCATCCAATGATTTTTTAAAATCTTTATCGCTCACTTCGTAAATTTCTTTATTAAGAACAAAACTTTCCATCGCCGGCAAATCCCACCACAGCTGATTTTTCTGTCCCATCACTAACGCAAACTGCTTTTGATAAGCCGCCTCGCGTTTCCATGGGATGTGTCCCAAAACTTTCGCCTCGCCGGATGTAGGATATAAAATTCCGGAAAGCATTTTTAAAGTCGTGGTTTTACCCGCGCCGTTCGGACCTAAAAATCCGACCAGCTCGCCTTCTGCAATTTCAAAATTAATACTTTTTACAGCATCCACATAAAGTTTTTCCCGTTTAAATAAACTTTTTACAGATGCCATCATCCCCGGCGATTTCTTGTAGTAGTCGTATTGTTTTGTTAACTGATTAACTTTGATAATTTTATTTGACATAAAATTGTGAAACATTAATTATGCGTCATCCTGAGGGAGCGACAGAGGAGCGACCGAAGGATCCCGTGGCTTACACCTTGCACCTCGGGATTCTTCGCCCTCCTGGCGCTCGGGCTCAGAATGACGCAAATATTTCCATATAAATTTATATATTCGCGTTTATTCGCTTTCATATTCGCGTAAATTTGCTTTTAACTTGACGCGCTTGAATAATGCCTTAACCCGAACAGAAAAAACTTCCTGCTCAGGTAGAAAAATATTGCCGCAATTAAAAATGATTGCGCAACCATTTTCCAGTCCCACCATCCGCTTAAAACCTTTGCCGGCACAGTCGCGATAAACGCAATCGGGATTATAAATGAAAATATTGTTTTCATTATACCAGAATATATGTCGGATGGGTATTGGGTAATTTGGATAATGCTGTCACTAAGTCGGAATAATCCTCTATTTTCAATTGTCCAGAATGAAATTGAACTAACAAAAATAAGTATGCTATAAAAAATAATATACGCATTTATAATTAAAATCATATACAAAATAAAATCAATAAATTTAACTCCTCCTATATTTATTATAGAATGAGTTAAAACACAAAGAGCTAAAAGAATACGCATACTATCTTCAGGGTCAATCTTAGAAACTGAAACTAAATATTGGATATCCAATGGTTTGCTGATAAATCCATCTAAATTTCCTGCATTAATTATTTTTCTTAAATCACTCATAAACGCGCAAGTTATCCATCCTAAGGCGTTAATTAATATAAAACTCGCAACAATTAGCAATGCGTGAAAAAAATCCCATCCCGCTATTAATGTTAAATTTCCATAAATAATTTTTATAAAAAATACGGAAATAGACATATGTAAAATAGTCAACATCCCTATTAAAAGAAAGTTGAATCTGTAAGCCATCCTTCTTAAAATATTCATCTTAAAAAAATGTAAATAAATTTTTAGATATTTTTTAAACATAATTCATCTTTTTATTCCCTCCCCTCTGAGGGTTAGGGTGGGGTTTTCGGCAGTACAATTTTTATTATTTACACACAACTTCCGCGCGCGTTCCTTCTTTAAACCAGTGTGCGCTGCCACATTAAATCTAATCCACAAATCCATACCTCCGAAAACCTCCCCCTTTGCCCCCTCCTCAAAGGAGGGGGAATATTTGACTCACGCCCCATACGCCTCATACACTTTTATTCCGCGCTTCCATGCGACGGAAGCTGTTATTGATAATATGACAATCCATATTAATGGCACAATTAAAGATAACCAATTAAATTGCGCCTTATTTAAAAATATTGAAATCGGTTCGTAAATCATATACCGAAATGGCAAAAAATTTGAAATTTTTAAAAGCCACTTTGGGAATAAATCCATAGGAAGATATTTACCTCCTAAAAATTCGCCAATAATTTGCGCACCATAAACTAAGCTTTGAATCATTCCGAGCCAAAAACTTGTCAAACCAAGATTATAGGAAATTAAAAAATATAGGAATGCCGCTAAAATAGACGAGGAAAGAAAAAATGCCCATTGAACCAAATTATTCGGATAAACTAAAAACTTTTTTAAAAAAATAAAAAAAATAATTAAAATTGGGATATAATTAATGAAACCATGGACAAGTCCTCCAAAATA
>JAZDMY010000054.1:0-4883 GCA_043800435.1 bacterium | reverse complement strand
GCAAGAATTAAGAAATCTAATAAATGTTTTTAAGGAATTATCGCGATGGATGCTAATAAGATAATCTTTGCCGATAAAAAAATCTATCTCGGTGGTAAATATTTCTCTGGTTTTTTTATCATAAGCGGGAAAAAGCAGAATTAAAAAAGAATAATGTTCATATTTATCGCACTTAGATCTATGGGTTATAGCTATGCAATCTTCTATATCTAATGGATGGAATTTAAAGTTATCGTTTAAATAGTTTATGCCTTTTTTATCAGGCGATAAATCAACCCATTTAAAATCATTTTTTTCTAATATTTGGATCATATTTATATTATACTAAAAAATAAAAATCATGGCAAATCGCTATGGTAATTTTTGGAAATGTTTGATAGAATGGAAATCAATAAAGTGATAAAAATAAAAAATCAAGAAATCAAATAATCAAACAAATTGTTTTGTTGTTTTCTTGTTTTATTGCTTTGTTGAGTATGATTTTAATAAAAACAAAAGAAGAAATAGAGATAATGGCGGAGGGAGGGCATATTTTAGGGAAAATTTTAGATATGCTCGGAAAAGAAATTAAACATGGAACGACTACCGGGCAATTGGAAGATTTAGCTGAGAAATTAATTAAGGAGCATAATGGCATCCCGTCTTTTAAAAATTATCGCAATCGTCAGGACGAGCCTGCCTTTCCGACTGCTTTATGTGCGTCAATTAATAATGAAGTCGTTCATTCTCCGGCAAAACCTTCAAGGCTTTTAAAATCCGGCGATATAATAGGAATTGATATTGGAATGGAATACAAGGGATATTTTACGGATATGGCTAAAACATTCGCCGTTGGAAATATTAATAAAGAGGCGGCGCGTTTGCTCAAAGTTACGATTAAAGCTCTGGAGGCAGGCATAAAAATGGTAAAACCCGGGAATTATGTGGGAGATATTTCAAGGGCAGTTCAGGGTTTTGTGGAAAAAAATGGGTTTTCCGTTGTCCGCGCTTTAGTCGGGCACGGGGTAGGAAAATACGTCCATGAGCCGCCGGCAATCCCTAATTATGTTATGTCTCATCAGCCAAAAATAAAACTTGAAGAAGGGATGACTATTGCCATTGAACCGATGGTTAATATCGGCACATATCAAGTTGATACGCTTGATGATGAATGGACTGTTGTTACCGCGGACGGGAAATTATCGGCGCACTTTGAGCATACTGTGGCGGTGACGGAGAAGGGAGTGAGGATACTGACGAAATAATTTTAGATTTATGATTTTAGATTTCCGTAGATAATTTTTAATCTAAAATCTGCAATCTAAAATCTGCGATCTAATGAAATTATTAGCCCTTGACTACGGCACAAAGCGAATAGGTCTTGCGCTTGGCGATACTGCAGATCAAGCAGTAGTCCCTTATGGATTTATAGAAAATAAGGGAGATTTTTTTGTTTTAGGAGAATTAAAAAAAATATGCGATGAGGAGGACGTGGACGTTATAGTTATAGGAGTTCCTGAACATAAAGAATTAAAGGGCGTAAAAGAAATAATAAAAAAATTTATCGCGTATTTAAAGGAAAATATTAATATAGAGATTGATACGGCGGATGAAAAGTTTACCTCAAAAATTGCGTCGCAAGACGCGAGGTATGAAGATTTATATAAAGACAGATCAAAAGGGTGGAAAGACGCGAGGGCGGCGGAGGAAATACTCAGGGGATACCTTGAAAAATTTTAAATTTTAAATTACACAAATTTTAAAAAAATTTTAAATTTTTAATTTTTAATGACGAGGGGCATTAAGATTTTAAAATTTAATATTAGATATTTTTTTAAAATTTAAAATTTGTAATTTAAAATTAATGTGTGTGCACGATTTACATTTAGCCAATCATATAGTTAATTTAGCAAAGGATTATGCCTGCGAGCGGGGAATTTTTGAAATAAAAAAAATAAAAATTGCGCTGGGCGGCGTTAGCGAACATAATGAGGTTGTCAGTTCGGAAAATCTGGAATTTAATATAAAGTTATTATTGGGAGATAATGTGAAAGTGGAAATTGAAAAAATGGAAGGAGAAGGGTGGAAATTGGAGGAGATAGAAGGGGATTAGAAATTAAGAAATTAGAAATTAGGAAATTAAAATCCTCGCCGCGGTCTCTTTTAAGGACTGCAGCGAGTGCGCGAGGAAACGCCGCAGTCCCTATCGGAGACTGCGGCGGGGGTGTAAAGTTTATAAAGTTATAAAACGGCAGGAATATTTATATGCAAAAGGAAAATTTAAAAATTATAAAAAAGCGGGATAAAAAGGGCTGTTGATGAGATAGTTATTTTTGGCTTGCCTAAACCAAAGATAACGCAAATTTTGGGAGGTATAAATATTGAGGTATTTGGAGAAAAAGAAATAGGACAACAGATAGATGAGAGTTCGGAGAAAAAGTTGGGTGAAAAGTTGGGTGAAAATCAGACGATGATAATAAATTTAATAGGAGAAGATAAGTATATAACTATTCCCGAACTCGCTAAAAAAATAAAAATTAGCACAACAGCGATTGAGAATAATATTGCAAAATTAAAAGAAAAGGGGATATTAGAAAGAATCGGACCGGATAAGGGAGGATATTGGGAAGTTAAGCTAAGGAGGCGTAAAAAAATAACCTCCCCAATTTCATCTCATATTCATACCATCTTTACTTCCAAAAAATTCTCAAAATAGCTCGCTATTCCTTGAATTTTTTAAAAGCAAATCTGGCATAAATCTGAGCGAAATTATGGAACTTTATTTTTTTACACCTCCTAAGTAAATTTAAACTATAATCAGCTAAAATGAATACAATAAAACAGATAAAAAATTTAAAAAATAAAACTGTGCTGTTGCGGGGGGATTTGGATGTGCCGCTTGAAAATGGAAAAGTAGCGGATGATTTTAGGTTAAAAAGATTATTGTCGAGTATTGAATATTTGGTAAATAAAGGTGCTAAAGTAATTATAATAGGGCATTTGGGGAGGCCGGGCGGAAAGGTTGTAGAATTGTTATCTGTTAAACCAGTGGCAGAGGAGTTGAGGAAATTGTTGGATGTAAAAAAAGAAGAAATTAAGAAATTAAGAAATAAAGAAATTAAAAATTGCCTGCTTGCGCAGTCAGGCGCCAAGAGTGCGAAGAATTCTGATATTGTCTTATTTAACCACGGGATCCTTCCCCTTCCTGGCGCTCAGGGTCAGGATGACGTTATTGGATTTCCTATAACTGAAAATATTTTTTTATTGGAAAATTTACGGTTTTATGAAGGGGAAGAGAAAAATGATTTGAAATTTGCGAAGGCGCTTTCTGAACTGGGAAATATTTATGTTAATGATGCTTTTGCTAATTCTCATAGAAAGCATGCGTCAATAGTGGGAATTACTAAATATTTGCCATCTTATGCCGGATTAAATTTAGAGCAAGAAGTGAAAATTTTAAAGAAAGTTATGGAAAATCCGAAAAGACCCGCAGTTGCAATAATGGGCGGCGCGAAAATAGAAACGAAATTGCCATTGATAGAAAGGTTGGCTGAGAAATTTGATTATGTGTTGGTGGGAGGACGGTTGGGGATGGAAATAGAAAAAAGTCAAAAGTTAAAAGCATGCCCTGAGTTTGCCGAACGGGTCAAAAGTCAAAAGTTATGGAAAAATATTATTTTGCCATTGGATTATATCGGAAGCGGAAAGTATGATATTGGCGAGCGAACAATAAAGTTGTTCAGTGATATTTTAACGAATGCTAAAACAGTAATCTGGAACGGACCTTTGGGAAAATATGAGGATAAAAGATATATGAAGGGGACGAAAGAAGTTGCGGCGGCGATTATTAACAGCGATGCATATTCTGTAGCTGGCGGCGGAGATATTATCTCAGCATTGGACAAGTTAAATATGACTGATGAATTTGATTTTATTTCTACCGGAGGCGGAGCGATGCTGGAATTTTTGGAGAAGGGGAGTTTATTGGGATTAGAGATATTAGGATAATATTAATTTAGTGAAAAGTAATTGCGTCATTCTGAGCCCGAGCGCCAGGAGGGCGAAGAATCCCGTGGTATGAGGTATAAACCATGGGATCCTTCAGTCGCTCGGCTTCGCTCCTTCAGGATGACGCGGCATTTTAATGGATTACATTTATATTCTCGGCATAAAACTGCATAAAATTAAAAAAAAGGATATTTTAAAAAAGATAAAAGAATGGCTCGCGGGCGATAAGTTTCATTATATAACCACAGTTAACCCGGAATTTATACTGGAAGCGCAAAAAGATAAGGAATTTAAGGATATATTAAATAACGCTGATTTATCCATACCGGATGGAATGGGATTAAAATTTGCGGCATGGTTTTTCGGAAGAAATATTTATCGTGTTCCGGGCGCCGATCTTACGAAAGAATTGCTTAAAATTGAAGGCAGAAAATATTTTTTTATTTGGAAAGAGGGATTGTCGGGAGTGGAGGATGTGAAGAGGGCTGTTAATGGCAGAGACGCATTGCAATGCGTCTCTACGGCGGCGAAATGCGAAATAGACGGCCAAGCCATAGAGCGGGACGGACGAGATATTGACTGGAAAAAATTTAATGATTTTTCGCCGGACATCCTGTTCGTCGGATTGGGCGCGCCGTATCAGGAAAAGTTGATTGCAAAGATTAAGGCGGAAATAGGACAAGGAAGCGATGACTACTCTATCTGCCAAACGGCTGAAGTTTTGGACGGGGAGTGCTTCGTTAAGCAAACAAACGGCGGGATTCTTCGCCCTCCTGGCGCTCGGGCTCAGAATGACGCACTTTTTAGACGGGAAATAAAGGTAGTCATAGGGATAGGCGGAACGTTTGATTTTTTAACAGGGAAAACCTGTCGGGCGCCGAAAATCATCCGTATGC
>JAZDMY010000038.1:0-26695 GCA_043800435.1 bacterium | reverse complement strand
TTCTAGAACTAATCGTATTTTGAATAGCGTTAAAACTTTTGGAAACATTGTTTGTTTCCGCAACTTAGAAAAAGCAACAAACGAATCTATCGCGCTTTTTGGAGATAAAGAGGCAAGTGGCATTGTTCTTCTTAAATCTTACGAAGATTATTACAATGGCTATAAAGACCTGTCTGTCGACAAGGCAGGTGGCGATAAAGAGGTGCGGGGGTATAAAAGTTTAATAGACGAGCTTTTGGAGAAGTTTCCGGCAGGAGAAAGGATTACAGGAGAACAGAGTCAAAAAGATTTTATCAAACTTTATGGAGGAATTTTGCGAGTGCGAAATATTTTGACAACCTTTGATGAGTTTTCCGGCAACGAGATTTTAACTGATCGTGATGTGCAGGATTATCACAGTATGTACATTGATCTTTACGATGAATTTCGCAAGGGGGCTGAGGTTGATCAAGAAAATATTAACGATGATTTAGTGTTTGAAATGGAGCTTATTAAGCAAGTTGAAATTAATATTGATTTTATTTTGGGGCTTATAAAAGAATACCACGAGGACCACATTAAAAATAAAGAGCTATTGGTTGATATTAATAAAGCGATTGATTCCAGCGTTGATCTCCGCAACAAAAAAGATCTTATCAATCAATTTATTACTTCTCTTGACGTTCATTCTGTTGTTGATGAAGATTGGCAAAAATTTGTGGATAAGAAAAAGATTGAGGAGCTTGAAAAAATTATTGATAACGAAAATCTTGATCGAGAAGCCACCTATAAATTTATAAAAAATTCTTTTCGGGACGGGAATGTTGCGGCAACCGGTACTGCGATTTCAAAAGTATTGCCGCCCATATCAAAGTTTCGCCCCGATGGCGGTTATGGCAAAAAACGAGAAAGCGTCTTGAATAAGCTAACAAGTTTTTTTGAAAGGTTTTTTGATATTTCAGGCGGAAAGTTTTCAGAATAAAATATGAATACATTCAAACAATCTGCGATTGAAATATTAAAAAAGGCGGGAATGGTTTTGCACGATGCTGAGAAATTTATTGAGAATTGCCTTGAGAAGTTTTTGGTTAAAGACGGGTTTTTGGATAAAGTGAAATAAAAAGAATTATGGGAGTATAGAGTTGATATTAAATTGAAGCACCCTTGCTAAACTCAACCAATGTGCTAAACTAAAGTTAGTAAAAATATATTAAAATATTGCTGTAAAATACAATGTCCGATAAAACATATTTAAAAATTCTCCGTTGGGGGATATATTTAACACTTTTGACCCCGTTGTTGGTTTTTAAGACCTTGCTTTTCCCTTTTATAACGAGCAAGGCGTTTTATTTTAGAATAATAATAGAAATTTTATTTGTAATATATATATTATTTATACTCCAATATAGAAATTACATGCCGAAAAAAAAAGCCATTGCTATCGCTTTAATTATTTTTACCGCGGTTTTAGTTTTTACAAGTTTTACCGGAGTTGATTTTAATTTAAGTTTTTGGGGTGATATTGAAAGGATGGAAGGGGTATTTGGTTTCGCGCATCTATTAGTTTATTTCTTCATTATTATTTCAGTATTTAGAACTAAGGAAGAATGGAGGCGGCTATTTTTTTCCTTCGGATGCCTTAGTTTTGCGTTATGCTTATACGGACTTGGGCAAAAATTAGCCGTTAAGGGATTATTGCTCACAAATGAAGGTAGAATAAGCTCCACACTGGGGAATCCCGCTTATTTAGGCGGTATCGCTCTATTCGGTATGGCTGCCGGACTTATGTTTTTTTCTAAATCAAATAAACTCAGCTTAAAATTAACTTGCGCCGCTTTAGTATTTTTCAATTTTTTTATGCTTATTTTAACAGGCACTAGAGGCGCTTATTTAGGATTAGTCGCAGCGATTATTTTTGCGGGGATATTATATATCATTTTAATAAAAAATAAAAAATTAAGAATCGCATTTGCGGCTATACTGGCGGTATTCTTTATCTCGGGAATAATTTTAATTAAAAACGCGAATTCGGATATAATTAAAAAAAATTTGTATCTATATAGAATTACGCACATTTCTTTTAATGATGCGACATGGAATACCCGTCTTATATCTTGGAAAGCAGGGTGGGAAGGATTTAAAGAAAGACCTTTTTTTGGAGTTGGAACAGGGAATTATGCTTATTATTTTGACAAATACTTTCCGCCCGTTTTTTATACATACACAGCGCAGCAAACATATTTTGACCACGCGCATAATACGATAGTTGACATTGCTGTTACTTCCGGATTATTCGGCATTCTCAGTTATCTGGCAATTTGGGCAATTGTTATATATTATTTAATAAATAATTATAAAACTGAAAAAATAGATCTAAATGAATTTATTATTTTAAGCGCTCTATTAGCCGCTTATTTCGTTCAGAATATTTTTGTTTTTGACTGCCTTGCCACATTTATGGCATTTTTCATATTTATCGCATACATAGCGCATTATCAATACGATAATGATAAAAATCCGCCTGATAAAAAAATTGAAAAATTAAATATTCCGCTAACGGCAGGATTGGCGGCTTGCAGTTTATTTTTAATTTTTAAATTTAATATTATGCCTGCGCGGGCGATGGCAGAAGCAGTTGACGGTCAATATAAAATAATGAATAGCGGCGATATGAATTTGTGGTATGAGGCATATAAAAAAGCGTTAAGCCATAATACCGTTTTAGATAGAGATATAAGGGGGAGCTTAATAAATGCGTTAATCGGAAACAGATTAGATTTTTCTAAAGTGCAGGATAGAAAAAAATTAACGGAAATAATAGATTTTGTAATAGATGAATCAAGCAAGAATTTAAAATTGAATCCTTACGACGCGATGATGAATTTACAGATGGGGCAGTTATATAATTTAAGGTACCAGATAAGCAATGAAAATTTTGATCTTACGCAAGGTGAGTTTTTTCTTAAAGAAGCATTTAAAGCGAGTCCAGGAAGGCTGCAAGTCCATTTTATTTTAGCTCAAAATAAATTAATAGCAAAAGATTTTACAAAAGCGATAGAAATTTTAGAAAACGCGAAAAATATGAATCCCGCTTATGGAGAATCTTATTATAATTTATCTTTAGCTTATCTTTTTAATAATAATATTGACAAAGGGTTTGAAGAAATGTATAAATCAATGACGTTGAGTTATAATGTTCCGCAGCAACAATTATATAAAATGGCGAAATATTTTAACGATAAGAAGGAATATGAAAAATTATCCGATGTATACCTAAGATTGATCTATCAGGAACCAAAGGATGCCTCGCTTAAAGCTAAATTAGCCGCTATATACGGACAATTGGGTAAAATTGAAGATGCGAAAAAAACAGTCGCCCAGGCGGTGGAACTAGACCCTAATTTAAGAGATGAAGCCGAAAAATTCCTTAGAATGCTTGAAGCGGGCAGCTGGAATGCTGGAAAATAGCAAATCATAACTCATGGGAGTTTAAGGTTTTAATTGGGCTGAATAAATATGATTGTAAACAAAAGGGCAAAATTTGATTATGAAATTTTAGAAACATATGAAGGAGGATTGGTATTAAAGGGCTTTGAGGTTAAGGCGATAAGAGCAGGGAAAATGAGTTTGAAGGGCAGTTACGCGGTAATGAAAGTATCAGGCGCCAAGAGAGAAATTTATTTAATAAATGCGCATATTTCACCTTACCAGCAAGCAAATACCCCAACGGATTATGATCCGACGCAAGCAAGAAAAATTTTATTGCACAGAAAAGAAATAAACTCTTTAATCGGCAAGGTAAAGCAAAAGTCATTGACATTAGTACCAATTTGTGTTTATAATAAAAGAAATAAGATAAAAATAGAATTTGGCTTAGCAAAGGGAAAGGGTCAGATAGATAAAAGAGAAGATATAAAGAAGAGGGAAGCGGAGAGGGAAATTAGAAAACATTTATGATTTTAGATTGCAGATTTTAGATTAAAAGCGTTTTAAATTTTAAAAAACTGTTCGTTATTCTGCTAAAAAGTTTCCGTGTTGCCACGCGAATAAAAATACAAGAGTAAATCTAAAATCCTAAATCCTAATCTAAAATTATTTTGGGGATGCCAGGCATCGATAAAAGCAGATATTTTAAAATATGCATACCGAGTTATGGAACTCGTAAAAAATTCTTATAAAAATAAGTGCAAACTCATTTTTAAGCAGAATTAAAGATTCATTTAAATCATTTAATTTTGCGCCAGCTGTAGCTTAAAAAAGCGGCAGCCGTTCAATACCTTATTCCCGGCAGGGATATTGAATGTCATAATTTCGGGATAGGCGATTTATCTTTCCTCTTGGAAAATTGCTGAAAATTATGAGAGGCGTCTTATAAAAAATTTAGTCGGGTTTAATATTATAAGATGTTAATAAACCTGAATAAGTATGTAGAATTATTTTAGAATAAACTTTTAGACAGGGGTTCAACTCCCCTCATCTCCACCAGTATGAATCATGAAGTATGAATCATGAAGCATGAATTTTGAAGTATATATAAAAAAGTAATACTTCCACTGATTCATGATTCATTATTCATAATTCTAACTCTCAATGAGAAAAACATTTAGAAGAAAAAAAACTTCGTTTGACACAAGAGCATTGCGGTTCAATGAAGCTATTAGAGTTCCTATGGTTTCGCTGATTGACGAGGACGGGCAGCCGATGGGTGAGATGGAAACAAGAAAAGCGTTATATATAGCAAGAGAAAGGGGATATGATTTAGTAGAAGTTTCACCAAAAGAAATGCCGCCGGTTGTAAAATTGATTGATTACGGCGAGTTTAAGTATAAAAAAGAAAAGCAAGAACAGAAAAAGAAAATAAGCCAAAAAAAAATTGATGTTAAAGGCATAAGATTATCATTGCGAATAAGCAAACACGACATTGAATTGCGAAAGAATAAAGCGAAAGAATTTATTGAAGAAGGGCATAAGGTGAAAATAGATTTAATTTTAAAGGGCAGAGAACGAGAACATAAGAATTTAGCATTTGATATCATACTTAACTTTATAAAGGATTTGGGAGACAGCGTAAAAATTGAACAGCCGGCGCAAACCCAAGGCGGATTGTTAACGGCGATAATAACAAAGAAATGACTACGGCAATCAACAAATCTTATACAAATATATAAATTTGGAAGAAAGGTTGTTGCAGCGAAATTAGAAATTCGTAATAGAAATGCGAAAAGCGAATTTCGTCTTTCCGAACGAATTTCGCTTTTCAAAGCAACGGATTTCAATCATCAAATTTGTAAATTCGCGAGATGATTTGTTGATTTGCAGGCATATATATGAAATTAAAAACGAGAAAATCAGTATCAAAAAGATTTAATATTACAAAGAACGGAAATATTTTGCGCCGAGCATCAGGGCAGGATCATTTTAACGCGCGGGAAACCGGAAAAACTATTAAAAATAAGAGGCGTGATAAAACAATAGATAGTAGCTTCGCAAGAGTTATAGAGGGGTCATTACATTAAATATAGTTAGGAAGCGTAAAAAAATAACCTCCCAAATTTCATCTCATATCCATGCCATCTTCACTTCCAAAAAATTCTCAAAACTTGTCCTGAGCTTGCCGAATGGATAGCTCGCTATTCCTTAAATTTTTTAAAAGCAAATCTGGCATAAATCTGAGCGAAATTATGGAACTTTATTTTTTTACGCCTCCTTAAAGCAGAAATTAAGAAATTTAGAAATTAAGAAACTAATAGCAATTATTTGTTTTCTTGTTTTCTTGTTTTTCTTGTTTTTTGAAGTTTATGCCAAGAGTAAAGAGAGGTAAATCTCATCTTAAAAGAAGAAAAAATATATTAAAGCAGGTTAAGGGATATAACTGGGGAAGAAAGAAACTTTTGAAACTCGCTAAAACAGCGATAGTTAAAGCGGGCGCTTCCGCGCTTCGCGATCGGCGGGTAAAAAAACGGGAGAAAAGAGCATTATGGCAAATAAAAATAAGCAACGGGTTAAAAAGCAAGGGTTTGAGTTATTCTAAATTTATAAATTCGGCAAAAAAAGCAAACATTGAATTAAATAGAAAAATGCTTGCGGATATTATAGAAAATAATCCTAAAATTTTTGATAAGATATTAGAAGCGGCAGGAAGCCGATAATTTTTAAATTCGTAATAAAAAAATTCTAAAATTATAGGTTAGAAATTTTATAAATTTATTAACTTAGATTAAGTTTCTCTTTAAAAATTTTTACTTTCAGAGGCCGCCTCCTTGCCCTTGACATTTTTTTTTAAAGTGTTATTATAAAATAATATTATATTTAAAAATAAATGAGCCCAAAACGGCGGAATTTAAATAGGTAATTATTAGATGTCCGTTTTTTATTTTCGGATATCTTTTAAAGTCTATAAAGTCCTATTGCATAATATTAATTATATAATAGGCAAGCCGTTTAAGGAAAAATACCATGCCAGAAAAATTTGAACGCACCAAACCTCATATTAATATTGGGACTATCGGTCATGTTGACCACGGAAAAACAACTTTAACCGCGGCTATTTTAGCTGTGTTAAGGGAGAAAGGATTAGCCGCCTCAAACAAAAGCGTTGACCAAATTGACAATGCCCCTGAAGAAAAGGCTAGAGGTATAACTATTAATACGGCGCACGTTGAATATGAAACAGTGAAAAGGCATTATGCGCATGTTGACTGTCCGGGTCATGCGGATTACGTTAAAAATATGATTACCGGTGCGGCGCAGATGGACGGGGCTATTTTAGTGGTTTCCGCCACAGACGGACCGATGCCTCAAACAAGAGAACATATATTATTGGCAAGACAAGTCGGCGTTCCATATATTGTGGTATTTTTAAATAAAGTTGATCAAGTTGAGGATAAAGAATTAGTTGATTTGGTAGAAGAAGAAATTAGAGATCTATTGAAAAAATATGAATTTCCAGGCGATACGATTCCTGTCGTAAGAGGATCCGCGTTAAAAGCTTTAGAGAATCCGAGCGATGAAACATGGGCTAAGCCGATCATGGATCTAATGAGCGCAGTTGACGATTCCATACCTGAGCCGACAAGAGATGTTGACAGATCATTTTTAATGCCTATTGAGGACATCTTCTCAATTGAAGGAAGAGGCACTGTTGTTACTGGAAGAATTGAAAGAGGAATTATAAAAATAAACGAAGATGTTGAAATTATCGGCTTAAAAGATACGCAAAAAACCGTAGTGACCGGTATAGAGATGTTTAATAAATCTCTTGACGAAGGAAGATGCGGAGACAATGCGGGATTATTATTGAGAGGCACTAAGAAAGAAGATGTGGAAAGAGGCCAAGTTTTATCAAAACCGGGAACGGTTACGCCTCATACTGAATTTGAAGCTCAGGTTTATATTTTAAGCAAAGAAGAGGGCGGTAGACATAAACCGTTTTTCGCAGGTTATAAACCGCAATTTTACATCAGAACAACAGACGTTACTGGAGAAATACTCTTACCTGAGGGTACTGAAATGGTAATGCCTGGTGATACCGTAAAGTTAAATATAAAATTAATCTCCCCTGTAGCTTTAGAAGAACAGCAAAGGTTTGCTATCAGAGAAGGCGGAAGAACAGTAGGTGCGGGAGCGGTTGCTAAGATTATTAAATAAATCATTAAGAAAATTCTTCCCTCGACGCCCCTAAGGCATCGGGGGAAGCAATTTTCTATAAGATAATTATATTTCTACACAAATCACTGCGCTAAAATTTTTGGATGCGGTGATAAATGCGGTAGATTAATTAAAATGGTAAAAAAGAATGACACAAAGGAAGATGTTTTAGAGGTAAAAGCAAATAACGAAGAAGCAGGACAAAGAATCAGAATTAAAATCCGCGCCTATGATCATAAGATAATTGATCAATCGGCAAAAACGATAATAGAGGCGGTTGAAAGATCAGGCGCAATGGTAAGAGGACCTATTCCGCTTCCTACGCAAAAAAATATTTTCACGGTGAATAAATCAACTTTTGTTCATAAAGATGCCCGAGACCAGTATGAAATGAGAACACATAAAAGGTTGCTTGACATACTAGAACCGACTGCAAAAACCATTGATTCTTTAACTAATTTAAGTTTGCCGGCTGGAGTAGATATAGAAATAAAAATGTAGATTCGCAAGGCAAGTAAGTCAATAATGAATAATTAAAATAATTATGGTTATCAGATAGCCGATAACCGCGCTCTGCGCGAAGTGTCGGCAGGATGATAATTATATAAATGGAGAACGTTTATTAAAATTCATAAGAAATATAAGAAAATAATATTAAATGCTATTTTTTTATAAGCCAAATTTAATTTAATATTTGTGAGATAATAATGTTAAATTAAATGTGGTTTTTATTTTACACTATATTTATGAAATTTATATTAGGAATAAAAAAAGAGATGACGCAAATATTTTCTGTCATTGGCGATGTTGTCCCTGTTACAGTCGTAGAGGCGAATCCTTGTGTTATCACTATGGTTAAAAAAATTGAAAATGATAAATATGATGCGCTTCAAATCGGATGCGGGAAAAAAAGAGAAATTAAAAAACCATTGCAAGGCCATTTAAAAAAAAGCGGCGCTGTTTGCAGATATCTACGGGAGTTTAGATATGAAGCTAAAGATAGTGAATTTAAGGAAGGCGATAAATTCGGAGTAGAAATATTTGAACAGGGAAATATTATTGATGTAAGCGGAGTTTGCAAAGGAAAGGGATTCCAGGGCGTTGTAAAAAGGCATGGTTTTCACGGAAGTCCGGCAAGTCATGGACATAAAGATCAACTTAGAATGCCGGGGTCTATAGGCGCAACTGACCCTGCTCATGTATTTAAGGGAAAAAGAATGGCAGGCAGAATGGGCGGAAAAAACAGCACTGTTAAAAACTTGGAGATAATAAAAATTGATGCTGAAAAAAATTTATTATATATAAAGGGAGCAATTCCCGGTCCGCGCAATGGCATGGTTAAGATAACGGGGGCGGGATCAATAAAAGTAAGAAAAGAACAAAGTGAAACCGTTAAAGAGGCTGAAATATTAGCAGAAAATAATGATGGAAATATTATTGATAAAAAAGATTAGAACGCTGTATGCTTAAAAACCATATTCCGCGTTATCAAATAAATTTATGCCGAAAGTTAAAGTTTATAATATAAAAGCCGAAAATATAGGAGAAGAAGATTTGAATCCCTCTATTTTTGAGGTTGCTCTAAAGCCGGAAGTTATACAACAGGCAATCGTCGCGCAAATGGCTAATAGCCGAAAAGTCTTAGCGCATACGAAAGGGCGATCCGAGGTAAGAGGCGGAGGAAAAAAACCATGGAAACAGAAAGGCACCGGGCGAGCGCGGCATGGCTCTATAAGATCTCCGCTATGGGTTGGCGGCGGTGTAACTTTCGGTCCATCAAAGGATAGAAATTTTTCAGTAAAAATTAATAAAAAAATGAAAAAGAAGGCATTGAATATGGTTTTATCGGATAAGGTTGCAAATGATAAATTTATTCTCTTAGACAGTTTAAAAATAAAAGACGGCAAGACAAAGGAAATTGTAAATTTATTACGTAATTTTTGCAATAAATTGGATAACAAGAAAAAAATATTTAAAGTATTAATTACATATGCGGGTAAAGCTGAAAATATAATAAAAGCCGGCAGAAATATTAAGAAATTAAGGATAATCGGTGTGAATAATTTAAATATAAAAGACCTGCTGGATTATGAATATGTTATGCTGCCGAAAGAAGGATTGGAAATTATAGAAAATTTGTATTCAATTAAAAAATCAGAAATTAAAAAGTAATTAGAATGATTAAGAGATTTATGCTCTAAATGATAATAAAATGGGCCGTCTATTTTTGACTTTTGATTTTTGCCTGTCCCGCTCATTGCGGGGACTTTTGACTGGTTTATATATGTCAATTTTAAAAAAAGTTTTCCCTAAAAATAAAAAAGATGATGAAGCAACGGACGAAAAATCGGGTAAGCCGCATCATGACTTAGAGACTGCGGCAAACCTCGCGGAACGTTTATCGCGCGGCGGTAAAGAAAAAGAGAATAATAATATTATCGCTGTAAAATCCGAGATTAACGCCGAGGAAAAAATAAGTAACGAAGGAAGAAATATCGCTGACTTTAATTATGGTAAAATATTAATCAGGCCGTTAATGACTGAAAAAGCGTTAAATTTGAGCAAAGCGGGAAAATATTTTTTTGAAGTTGATGCTTCGGTAAATAAAATTCAAATAAAAAATGCTATAAAGAAAGTTTACGGAGTTTTACCGGCAGATGTTAATATTATTAGCAAGAAGGGCAAAAAGACAGGCATGTCTATGAAAGTTAAAGGTAAAAGGAAAGATTGGAAAAAGGCAATAATTTCATTGGAAAAAGGAAAAACTATAGACGTTCATCAATTTGAAAATAAGAAATAATTAAATGTAAGATATCTTTACGTAATATATGGGAATAAAAAAGTACAAACCAATAACCGCGGGCAGAAGAAATTCAAGTGTTGATGATTTTAAGGATATTACAGCTAAAAAGCCTGAGAAGTCTTTACTTATAATAAAGAAAAGAAAATCCGGTAGAAATTCCAGCGGTAAGATAACAGTTAGACACAAGGGCGGCGGAGCAAAACGTTATTATAGAATTATTGATTTTAAACGAGATAAATATGGCATACCTGCAAAGGTTGTTTCTATAGAATATGATCCAAATCGCTCATCAAGGATTGCTTTGTTGCAATATATTGACGGAGAAAAGAGATATATTGTTGCTCCGATTGGTTTAGAAGCAGGGGGAAAGGTTATTTCTTCAAGAGAACATATAGAAGTAAATCCCGGCAACGCGATGCCTTTAGAAAAAATACCTGTTGGGACTTTAATATATAATATTGAACTCGTGCCCGGAAAAGGCGGAGAAATGGCGAGGTCAGCCGGTGTCGGCGTGCAATTAATGGGCATTGAGGGAAAATACGCTCAGATTAAATTACCTTCAGGGGAGATACGTTTAGTGCTTAAAGAATGCTTGGCAACTATCGGGCAAGTGAGTAACCCAGATTATAGATTAATAAGATGGGGTAAAGCGGGACGAAAAAGACATTTGGGAATTAGACCGACTGTTAGAGGAAAGGTAATGAATCCTGTTGATCATCCTCATGGAGGAGGAGAAGGACGAAATCCGATTGGTTTGAAGAATCCAAAGACGCCATGGGGCAAGCCGGCATTAGGCGTTAAGACAAGAGATAAAAAGAAGAAGAGCACAAAATTTATTATTTCAAGGAGAAAGAGGCGGAAGTAGAATAAAGTCCTATAGGGCTAATAATGTCCAATGGTCTCTAAGGCCATATATATAATTTAAAAAATTATGAGAAGTTTAAAAAAAGGTCCGTATGTGGATCAACGGCTGTTAAAAAAAATTTTAAAGTTAAAACAAGGCGATAAAACGTTAATAAAAACATGGAGCAGAGATTGCACGATTACGCCGGAAATGGTAGGATTTGTTATAGGTGTTCATAATGGAAAAATTCATATTCCCGTTTACGTTGTAGAAAATATGGTTGGTCACAAACTAGGAGAATTTTCTTACACTAAAAAGTTTATCGGACATGGCGGTAAAATGGCAAAAGATCAAGCTAAAGGGAAATAAGAGATGAACAAATAATCACGAATTATTGACTGATTTGCACTAAGCACTAATTTTTACGAAGATTAATTTAATTCGTGATTAGTGAAAATTCGTTAAAGATTAGTGTTAATTAGTTTTAAAATATGGAAGTTAAAGCTAAATTAAACAATTTAAGAATAGGACCGAGGAAGGTTAGGCTAGTCGCGGATTTAATACGAGGGATGAATGCTCATGATGCGATTTCCCAACTGAAATATCTTAATAAAAAATCGTCCGTCAGCATGATAAAGCTTATTGAGTCCGCGATGGCGAATGGCGAGAATAATGTAAATTTAAAGAGAAGTGATTTATATATAAAAGCTATTACGGTAGATGAGGGAATAACTATTAAGCGGTGGATGCCAAAAGCATTTGGCAGAGCCGGGAAAATTAGAAAAAGGGGATCGATTGTAAATATCGTTCTAGAGGAAAAACAAGGTTTAAAAGTTAATGATAAAAAAGCTAAAGGTCAGGCGGGAAAAGAACGAATTTCCACGAATGTTTAACGAATAATAACGAATCACGAATTCGTGTTTCGTGTAAATTCGTTCCGATTAGTGTTAATTCGTCGATTATATATGGGACATAAAGTTAATCCAAAAATTTTAAGAATAGGCGTGATAAATACTTGGGATTCAAAATGGTTTTCCAAGAAAAATTACAGTGAATATTTAAAGCACGATATCGCCATCAGAAAATTTTTGCAATTAAAATTAAGAAACGCTTCTATTGATAAGATTGAAATTGAAAGATCAGTGGATAATTTAAATATTATACTTCATTCCGCAAAACCTGGATTAATTATAGGCAGATCCGGTGCCGGAGTTGAGGAGCTTAAAAATGAAATTCAGAAAAAAGTATTGAATAAGTTTTGCTTGCAGAAGATTAAAATTAATTTAAATATTCAGGAGGTGAAAAATCCCGCACTCTCATCAAGTATTGTGATGCAATATGTAATTGATGATATTGAAAAAAGAATTCCCTTTAGAAGAACAATGAAACAAGCGATAGCTAAGGTAGAAAAAGCGGGAGCAAAGGGAGTTAAAATTGTAGTTTCCGGACGGCTTAATGGAGCTGAAATCGCTCGCACTGAAAAGCTTATATTCGGTAAAATCCCATTGCATACTTTAAGAGCGGATATAGATTATTCAAGAGGAACGGCGCGAACTATGTATGGCGCTATCGGAGTTAAAGTATGGATATATAAAGGAGAGATATTTAAATAGCCCGCAAATCTACCTGCCTGCGCAGGCAGGCAAATTTTTTCACAAATTTACAAATTTGTATATTCGCTGTGAGATTTGTTGATTTGCTGGAGAGGAACAAATAATTGAAGGTAAATTTTATGCTGAGTCCAAAGAAAACAAAATTTAGAAAATCATTTAAGGGCAGAAGAAGCGGAAAAGGCATTGCCGCTAGAAGAAATAATATTGATTTCGGGAGTTTTGCTATGAAAGCTATGACTGAGGGATGGGTTACATCAAGGCAGATAGAAGCAACCAGAAGGGTGATTACAAAATATGTTCAAAAGGGTGGGAAAGTATGGATTAGAGTTTTTCCTGATAAGCCGGTAAGTCAAAAAGGCGGAGAAATTGGAATGGGCGGAGGAAAGGGCGCTGTAGATCATTATGTTGCTATTGTTAAACCAGGCATGATATTATTTGAAATGGAAGGCCTTGATAAGGAAAAGGCGAAGAATGCGATAGAAGCAGCCGGTCATAAAATGGCAATTAAAACTAAGTTTATAAGTAAAGATTAAATATGAATACAAATATAAAAGAATTATTAGAAAAATCGGATGATGAATTGAAGTTTCTTTTAAATGAAAAGAGAGAAGTTTTGCGAGTATTAAAATTTAAAGTTTCCTCGGCTAATTTAAAAAATGTTAAAGAGCTAAGCGCGATAAAAAAGGATATTGCAAGAATATTAACATTGATTAATTCAGAAAGATCAGCAGTCTAATTAGAACAGTTTAAATAATTTGATATAAAAATTAATTAAAAAATATGTCAGAAATTAAAGATAATAAAAAAAGGAAAATTTTTTCAGGAAATGTTGTCGGCGACAAAATGGATAAAACTATTGTTGTTAAGGTTGATAATGTAAAAATGAATTCTAAATATAAAAAACAATATATGGTAAGCAAGAAATTTAAAGTTCATGATGCGGCTAATAAATATAAAATTGATGATAAAGTAAAGTTTGTGGAATGCCGCCCGATAAGCAAAGATAAGAAATGGAGAGTGCTTTAATTAAATAAACAAAGAATCAAAAAATCAAATTATAAATTAATTATATGATACAACATAGAACAATGTTAAGATCAGCGGACAACACAGGAGCAAAGAGGATACAATGTATTCGTGTTTTAGGCGGCTATCAAAAGCGATATGCCAGGATTGGAGATATAATAACGGTGACGATAAAGGAAGCGCAGCCTCATAGCATGGTAAAGAAAGGAGATGTGTTGCACGCTGTGGTTGTAAGAACTAAAAAAGAAATAAGAAGAAATAGCGGAATTTATGTAAGATTTGATCAAAATGCGGCAGTAATTGTTGATAAAAAATCAAAAGAACCGAAGGGGACAAGAATTTTCGGCCCCATAGCAAGGGAATTAAGGACGCAAGGATTTAGCAAAATAATATCTCTTGCGCCGGAAGTGCTTTAGGGGTTGGACGAATCAACACGAATTTTTTGACTGATAAACACGAATCACGAATTCGTGATTCGCGAAAATTCGTTCCAAATCAGTGTTAATTTGTATAAATATATATGAAAATAAAAAATAACGACAAAGTAAAGATAATAGCAGGCAAGGACAAAGGCAAGGAAGGAAAAATTATTCAAATAATTCCTAAGGATGATTTAGCTGTTGTGGAAGGATTAAATTTAATGGTAAAGCATATTAAAAAGCAAGCGGACGGCCGTCCTGGGCAGAAAATTCAATTTTCTGCTCCGATTAAATCGTCAAAAATTATGGTTATATGTCCGCATTGCAATAAGACAGCCAGATTAGGGTATAAAATTTTAGAAAATAAGAGCAAAGTTAGAATATGTAAAAAATGCGGGGAAATATTAGATTAAGCTTGCCGATAGTCTCTTTGTTTAGCGGGGAATAGTCAGAATAATTTATTAGTGCCGATTTATAATAAAACTTTATGCAAAGATTATATAAACAATATAAAGAAGAAATATCTAAGGATTTAAAAACAAAGTTTGGGATAACTAACGATTTAGCTGTGCCTCGTTTAAAGAAAATTGTTTTAAATGTAGGGTTGGGAAAAATTTTAAATGATAAAGAGATGATGGAAACGGTGGAAAAAAATTTAATGTTAATAACCGGACAAAAACCGATTAAGACAAAGGCGAAAAAATCAATTTCAAACTTTAAAATAAGGAAGGGTTTAGTTATTGGGATAAAGGTTACTTTAAGAGGTAAAAGGATGTATGATTTTTTAGACAAGTTAATTAATATAACTTTTCCTCGGGTTAGGGATTTTAGAGGAATAGATACTAAGGCGGCGGATGGGAAGGGAAATATAACAATTGGAATTAAAGAGCATATATGTTTTTCTGAAATTAAATTAGATGAGGTTGAAAAGACGCATGGGCTTGAGATAACTATTTCAACAAGCGCGAGAAATAATGAACAATGCGTAGAATTATTAAGAGCGTTTGGATTTCCTTTTATAAAAAATAATTAAAATATGGCGACACAAGCACAAATTGTAAAATCAAAAAATAAAGCCAAATATTCCACGAGAATAGTTAGAAGATGCTGGAGATGCGGAAGACGACATGGATATATGCGAAAGTTTGAACTTTGCAGAATATGTTTTAGGGAATTAGCAACAAAAGGCGCATTGCCGGGAATAAAAAAGAGCAGTTGGTAATTTTAAAGTAGCAAGTATTAAGTATCAAGTATTGAGTATTGGAAAATTTATAATCCCGCTTAATACATTTGATACTTGATGCCAGATACTAAATACTAATTTTATGATGACAGATCCAATAGCCGATATGTTAACAAGGATGAGAAATGCCGCACTTGCCAAGAAGAAAAGTGTTGTTTTGCCATGCTCAAAAATTAAATTGAAAATATCCGATATTTTAAAAAATGAAAATTATATATCCAGCTATAAAGTTATAAAAAATAAATTTGATGAACTGGAAATAGAGTTGAAATATAATGAAGACGGCACGGGCGCTTTAAAACATTTAAAAAGAATAAGCAAGCCAAGCAAAAGAGTTTATGCGGATAAAGATAATTTGCCGGTTATTTTAAATAACATCGGCATTGCTATAATTTCTACTTCCCAAGGAATTATGACTAATAAGGAGGCAAAGAAAAAGAAAATAGGCGGGGAAGTTATTTGCGAAATATATTAGTTCAAGAAAACAAAAAAGCAAGAAAGCAATAAAATAAAGATATTGTTTTATTGTTTAGCCCCGCAGGGGCGGGGCGTATGTTTTATTGCTTTTTTGACAAGTATGTCAAGAATAGGTAAATTACCAATAGAAATTCCTGAAAAAGTTGAAGTTATCGTTAATGAGAATGTGATAACCGTAAAAGGAGTGAAAGGAGAACTGAAGACTATTTTCCATCCAAAAGTTAAAGTTGCAATTAATGATAAAATTATTAATGTTGGTGTTAATAATGAAAAAGAAAAAGGAGCGGATGCTTTAAGAGGACTATTTAGAAGTTTGATTTTTAATATGGTTAAAGGAGTGTCGGACGGGTTTGAGAAAAGATTAGAAATTAACGGCATTGGATATAAAGCCGTTTATGAAAAGGATAAGCTTATACTTAATGTGGGATATTCCCATCCTGTGGAATTTTTATTACCTGCTAATGTGGAAGCGAAAGTAGAAAAAAATGTTATTATTTTATCAAGTTTTGATAAGCAATTGCTCGGACAAACAGCGGCTAATATAAGGAAAATTAGAAAACCTGAACCATATAAAGGCAAGGGAATAAAATATGCTGATGAGGTTATAATAAAGAAAGCGGGAAAGACAGCTAAGGGAGGGGAGAAGTAATTTTAGATTTATGATTTTAGATTTAGTTGCATTGTTAGTATATTTTTAGTATATAAAAAATATTGTGTAATATAAAAATAATTAAAATTATAAATCTTAAATCTGCAATCTAAAATTAATAGTATGGATATTAAACAAAAAAACAATAGAAGATTAGCGAGGAAAAAAAGAGTGAAAATGAATATGACTGTTTCAGATAAGCCTAGATTATCGGTCTTTAGGAGTAATAAATTTATTTATGCCCAAGTGCATGATGATGCGAAAGGGGCAACTATATGCGCCGTCAGCAGCGTGGAAATTACCGGGAAAGCAAAAACTGAGCAAGCGCGCGAGGCGGGAAAAAAAATTGCTGAATTAGCTTTAAAAAAAGGTATAAAAAATATTGTTTTTGATAGAGCCGGGTATTTATATCATGGCAGGGTAAAAGCTTTTGCTGAAGGCGCTAGAGAAGCGGGGTTGCTATTTTAAATATAATTTTTAACATAAATCAACTATTAAGATAAAAATATGGAATTAAAAAAAGACGAGCAAAAAAAAGAAAATAAGCCGGCGAGATCTAATGGTAAATTCAAAAGAGATGGCGAAAAGTCAGAATTTGAACAAAAAGTTATTGAGTTGGCGAGAGTAACCAGAGTTATGGCAGGCGGAAAAAGAATGAAATTCAGAGCATGTATCGTAATTGGAGATCGCAAGGGACGGGTAGGGTTTGGAATCGCTAAGGGGTTAGACGTGTCCGCGGCTATAAATAAAGCCGTTAATAAAGCTAAAAAAGATTTAATAGAAGTTAAAAATGTAAACGATACGATACCTTTTGAGATAAGAGAGAAATTTAAAGCGGCAAAAATATTATTAAAACCGGCTCCTAAAGGAACGGGAGTAAAGGCTGGCGGAGCTTTGCGTATAATTCTTGAATTGAGCGGCATTAAAAATGTAAGCGGAAAGATGCTTGGCGCGAACAGTAAAATTAATAACGTTCAGGCGACAATAAACGCACTGAAAAATATTTATTCATACCATAGAATAACAGAAGGAAATAAAGAATAAAAATTATTTATCTTGTATAACCGGCGTTCGTATGTCCCGGTTTTCAAGTTTTATTTATGATAACCTTAAGCAATCTTAAAAAATCAAACAATAAGAAAAGAAAAAGAGTGGGAAGAGGAAATGCTTCAGGCCACGGTACTTACAGTACAAGAGGCATAAAAGGACAAAAAGCAAGAAGCGGACGAAAAAATTTAAAAATCAAGGGTTTTAAACAAATATTAAGTTCTATCCCTAAAAATAGAGGATTTAAATCTGTTCAAAGTAAACCGCAGGTTATAAATATTGAAGATATAAATAAAAATTATAAGGACGGCGAAACTGTGAATATTGATTCATTATGCCTTAATAAATTAATTGACGACAAGAAGCAAAAGGTAAAAATTTTAGGCAAAGGCGAACTTAAGATAAAAGGTTTGAAGATAGAAGGATGTGAATTATCAGAAACTGTTAAAAAGCAGTTTCAAAAAATGAATTAACACGAATTTAGGACGAATTGACACAAAACACGAATTAGTGCTTAGTGGTTATTCGTTAATAATCGGTGGTAATTCGTCTTTTTAAATGGTAACAGAAAAAATAAAACAAATTTTTAAGATTCCTGATTTAAGAAAAAGCATTTTTTTTGTTTTGGCTATGCTTGTTATTTTTCGGTTTGCGGCGCATATTCCAATACCTGGCGTTGATGTCGCTGCGTTGAAAGATTTTTTTTCCAATAACCAATTTATGGGTCTTATGAATATTTTTTCAGGCGGAGGAATGGAAAATTTTTCAATCGTTCTTCTAGGAATTGGTCCATACATTACAGCGGCGATTATAGTGGAACTTTTGACAGTGGTTATCCCTAAGCTTGAAGAACTTTCAAAAGAAGGAGAATCAGGATATCAAAAAATAAATCAATACACAAGATTATTAACGGTTCCTCTCGCGATTTTACAAGCGATTGGCATGATAACTTTACTTAGGCAATCGCCCAGGCATATTATCGGGGATATGGGTATTTTTCAATTGATAACAACGATTTCCACGGTTACGGCGGGCACTATATTTTTAATGTGGATTGGAGAATTAATTTCTGAAAAACAGATTGGAAACGGAATTTCGCTGCTTATTTTCGCGGGAATTGTTTCACATATTCCTCAGACGGTTAAACAGACAGCGGCTGTTTTTGATAACACCCAGATTTTTAGTTTATTATTCTTAGCAGCAGTCGCGATTTTAATGATTATCGCGATTGTTATTGTTTCAGAAGGTTATAGAAAAATTGAAATTTCATATGCCCGGCAAATAAAGGGTAATAAAACATACGGAGGTATGGATTCTCATCTGCCGATTAAAGTAACGCAAGCCGGTATGATACCGATAATTTTCGCGATTTCAGTCGTTTTATTTCCACCTATGATAGCGCAATTTTTCGTGAGGTCAAAAAGTGTTTTTATCGTAAGCGCTGCTGAGTTCGTAATAAGATTATTTCAAAATCAGCTTTTTTACGGCATAATTTTCTTTTTATTGATCGTCGGATTTACATATTTTTATACGGCTATAATTTTCCATCCTGATCAGATGGCGGAAAATCTTCAAAGACAAGGAGCGTTTATTCCCGGAATAAGACCGGGTAAACCGACAGCTGAATACATTAACTATATAAATAATAGGCTTATGCTTGGCGGCGCGCTTTTCTTAGGATTTGTTGCTGTTTTACCGTTAATATTACAAAGTTTTTTAAATATAAAAACACTTATGGTAAGCGGCGCGAGTTTATTGATTGTGGTTGGAGTAGTTATTGAAATTATGGATGCCGTAAACGCGCAATTGGTGATGAGGGAGTATGAAGAGTTTTAGATTTATGATTTTAGATTTTCTGGTTCAAGCAGATGTGAAGAAAATAATCGCGGGATAAAAGTTTATTTTAAAATAAAAAAATGATAATTTGCAATTTAAGATATTAGATTTATGCGTTAGAGGTAAAAACAGAATTTAATTAGCTTTAAAATCTGCAATCATAAATCTAAAATCTAAAATTATTATATATGATAGCAATTATAAAAACAGGCGGTAAACAATATAAAATTAAGGAGGATGATATTTTAAAGGTAGAAAAAATAAAAGGAGAAAATGGGGATAATCTTGAGTTTAATGAAGTTTTACTTCTTTCTGATGATAATGAGAGCGATATTAAAATTGGAAAGCCGTTAGTAGAAGGCGCAAAAGTTATGGCTGAGATAATTGAACAGGGCCGCGCAAAGAAGATTAATGTTATAAAATATAAAAGAAAAACTCGTTATAGGAGGAAAGCGGGGCATAGGCAGGAGTATACGAAGATTAAAATATTGGAAATAAAATAATTAGGTAAATTTTAATTTTCAATTTTCAATTTTCAATTCTCAATTTTCAATGAATGATCAATTTTTAATTGCCAAACATTTTTGTTTGAAAATTAAGGGATTGAAAATTTATTGGAAATTGAAAATTGGAAATTGAGAATTATTCACCATGTTGAAAGAATATTCCATCTATTTAGCTTTTATCGCGGGACTCGCGCATGTCTTTGAACCCTGCGAAGATAAGGCGATTGTTTCGGTATATGTCGCGTGGGCGGGAGAGAATTTTCGCGATACCTTAAAACTTATTTTACTCTACGGATTTGGGATGATGGCGATTAATATTCTAATCGGTTTAGGTTTTTCATTTGTCGGCGCAAGATATTTAAATGACTTTCAAGAATACCTCGTAGCGGGCGCCGGTATTTTTACCATAATTTTCGGACTTCTTATAATATACCATTCACATCTATTCGGCAATCGCTGCTTTCTTGAACATCATCACAATCATAACTTTGACGTGAAAAGCAAAAAGTCGGTATTAACATTCGGCCTTTTGCGCGGACTTCCGTTATGCCCGGTTGAACTTGCGATTATGCTTTGGGCGGCATCATCAGGCAGTATTTTAAAAGGTGTAGCTTTAGTTGCGGCATTTTCATTCGGAACTATAATTTCTTTAATCCCTTTCGGCATAGGCGCCAGAGGGATTTTTAAGTTTTTGGATAAAAAGATTGATCATCGTACAAAGCAGTTTATTCAGCTTGGAATCGGTTTGGTTGTGGTTGCGGCGGGTGTAGTCTCGTTGATTTATGTGCATTAGCGGGTGTGGCATTCCTTCCGAAGGGGTGTGCGTAATCCATGAGTTAGCAGGAGGAATAGGGATATTAGAAATTAAGAAATTAGGGAGCAGAAATATTAAGGTATTTTTTATTTTTGCGATCATACATCTTATATTATGTTTTGTCAATCTTATATTTTTCCATTTTTAGCAACTTTTCTTATAACCGTTCCAGCTGTTTTGGCTGTAAAGCATATAGCTGAGAAATTGAAAATAATGGACGATCCGCAGGATGCGCCGGAGAGGAAGTTGCATAAAAAATCAGTTCCGCTTATGGGAGGCACGGCTATTTTTGCCGCCTTTTTTTTAGTTGCGGCGTATTATATTTTTTATACTGCAAGGATTATTTTTCCAGGAAGTTCAATTTTATTAAAACACCTGACAGGAATTTTTTTGGGAAGCTGCACACTGCTTATTGGCGGATTTTTAGACGATAAATATAAATTGAAACCGGCGCATCAGATAATTTTTCCGATTGTTGCGGCTGTGGTTGTTATTATGTCCGGCGTATCGGTAAATTATATTTCAAATCCCTTGGGCGGAATTATTCGGCTGGATTTATGGAAAATTGTTTTATTAAAATGGCGAGGTCTGCCGTATAAAATATCTTTGCCGTCGGATATTATTACCTTTATTTGGATTCTGGGAATGATTTATACAACAAAATTATTAGACGGACTTGACGGGCTTGTTTCGGGCATTACTGTCGTCGGCGCGTTAGTTATATTCGGCGCGAGTTTAGGAGCGGTTTATGTTATTCCGCAAGTCGCGCTTCTTTCAATTATTTTGTCCGGCGCTTGCGCTGGATTTTTGATTTTTAATTTTAATCCTGCTAAAATATTTTTAGGAGAAGGCGGGAGTACTTTATGCGGATTTTTATTGGTAACGCTTGCGATACTGGCTCAGGGGAAAATGGCGGTGACATTGTTAGTAATGGGTATTCCGATTTTAGATGTGGCATGGGTAATTGGAAGGCGTGTTTTTAGTATGCGCTGTAATATGGCATATACAAAACAAGATAATACTGCCCACGGAAAAATCCCCCCTTGCCCCCCCCGCAATGCTTCGGGACTGGCGCCTTTGGTAAAGGGGGGAATGTTTGCCGCCGATCGGAAACATCTGCATCATCGCTTGCTTGACGCGGGATTTTCTCATAGAGGCGCGGTTATATTTTTATATATAATGGTCGGAGGTTTCGGTCTTATATCATTATTCCTGCAGAGCAAAGGGCGTCTTTTGGCATTAGGCGTAATGGCGATAGTAATGGCAGGGCTGGGGATGTGGGTAATTAGAAAAAGGACGAATAAACACGAATTGTGAACGAATTTTTACGCGAATCACGAATTCGTGATTCGTCTTCATTCGTTCTAAATTAGTGCTAATTAGTTTTAAATTAGGTTTAATTTAAGGAATTTTAAATAAAAAATTATATGCAGATTAAAAGAATTTTATATATTATAACCCAATCCGAATGGGGCGGGGCGCAGAAATATGTTTTTGATTTGGCAAAAAGCTATCTTGAACAAGGGCTTGAAGTTGGAGTCGCCGCCGGAACGGATAAGGGGGATTTATTTAATAATTTATCGGCGCTGGAATCAGATAAATTGACTTTGTTTAGAGAAAAATATTTAGTAAGAAACATAAGTCCATATTATGATTTTTTAGAATTTTTACGGCTGATAAAAATAATATGGAAATTTAAACCCGATATAGTTCATTTGAACAGCAGTAAGGCGGGTATTTTAGGGACTTTTGCAGGATGGACTTGTAATTTTTTAAAAAATCCTCCTATCCCCCTTTTGAAAAGTGGGCGATTTAAGGTGGTGTACACAGCGCATGGCTTCGTATTTAATGAAAATTTATCCATCCTGATTTATTTATTTTATTTATGGACAGAAAAAATTTGTTCATTTTTTAGAGATAAAATTATTACCGTCTCGTATTATGATTTTAAGTCCGCCATCGGGAAAAAAGTTATTAAAAAAAATAAAATGGAGGTTATCCATAATGGAATTGATTTAGAAAAAGGCAGTCAATTATTATCTAAGGTAGAGGCGCGGGGAAAATTAAAAGAAATAGCGGTAGAGCGTTTTGCGGGTTCTTTGGGAGGGGAATTAATAGAATCGCCCGATGCTAAAATAATCGGAACAGTTGCCAATTTATACGAGAATAAGGGCTTAAAATATTTAATTGAGGCCGCCGCCATGGTATTGAAAGATATGCCGAATTGCGTTTTTATTTTAATCGGCTCAGGCGAGCAGGAAAATAAATTAAAAAAATTAATCTATGATTATAAATTGCAAAATAATTTTTTTATGCTTGGTCAAGTTAAAGCGGCATATCAATATTTAAAAGGATTTGATATTTTTTGCCTCCCGTCCATAAAAGAAGGATTGCCGTATTGCCTGCTGGAAGCATTAATGGCGGGACTGCCAATAGTTGCAACAAATGCCGGGGGGAATCCTGAAATAGTAAGGGATGGCGACAACGGTTTTTTAATGGATGCGAAAGATGCCGAAAAAATCGCAGAAAAGTTAAAAATTTTATTAAAAGATGATGCTTTGATGATAAAAATGGGTAAGATCTCTTATGGATTAGCAGGAGATTTCAGTTTAGAAAAGATGGTAGAGAAGACGATGGGAGTGTATAATAATTCACCTAATTCATCTAATTTCTAATTCACCCATTCGGCTGTCGCTCAGGGCAGGCCCTAATAAAATGTTAAAAAGGTAAAATTAAAAAAGTTATGGTTAAAAAAATAAATAAAAAAATGCTGCTCCATTGCTGCTGCGCGCCATGCGCGGCTTATGTTGTTTCAGTACTTGAGAAAGATTATAATCTTACTCTATTTTTTTATAATCCGAATATCCATCCCGGATATGAGTATGAAAATCGTTTGCACGAACTTAAGAAATTCGCGGATATGAAAAATATGGAATTGATATCCGGCGAGTATGATATGAAAAATTGGTTTTCTAAAACCGCGGGGCGCGAGGAAGATACTGAAAGAGGAGAAAGATGCCGCATATGTTATGATGCACGGCTTAGAAAAACGGCGGAATTTGCGAAAGAGAATAGTTTTGATTTTTGGAGCACGACTTTGACGATAAGTCCGCACAAAAGCGCGGAGATGATTAATAAGATAGGGCTTGATTTAGAAAAAGAATTTGGTACTGAATTTTTATCAGCGGATTTTAAGAAGAAGGATGGGTTTAAGAAAAGTTTAGATATGTCTCGCCAATATGATTTTTACCGGCAAAATTACTGCGGGTGTTTGTATTCGCAGGTTGGAAGGGTGAGGGTAAAATCGTTTCTGAATAAATAGTCGCGTCATTCTGAGCCCGAGCGCCATGAGGGCGAAGAATCCCAAGGTTTAAAAGGTAGGAATGGGGGGTGCTGTAAGCCACGGGATCCTTCGCCTCGTCCCTCGGCTCAGGATGACGCGGCTACTCATTGCGATAGTTGACAAGGTTTAATTTCCATTAATGTTAAAATAAAAAACCCTATGAACACAAAAATTTTAACTCAACTTCAGGATTTAAATTTTTCTCCGAATGAGGCAAAGGTTTATATCGCGCTTTTAGAAATAGGGCAGACCTCGGCTGGCGCCATTATAAAAGAGACGCGGCTTCATCGGAGCGTTGTTTACGAAACATTAGATAAACTTATTTATCGCAAATTAGTTTTTAAATTGGAAAAAAATAAGATCAGCCATTTTCAAGCGACTAATCCGTCGCGTATTTTAGAGGACGTGGAAAGACAGAAAGAAATCGCGAAAAGTTTAATCCCGCAATTGAAAAATTTTTTTGATGAAAAATTGCCGGAAATTACGATTTATCAGGGAATTGAATCATACCGTCATTTTTGGATAGAATCAATTCAGAAAATGCCTGTCGGCTCAACCGATTATATCGCAGGCTCTATCGGCGATAAATATTTTAAGTATTTTGGAGATGACTTTGCAAAGTATGAAAAAATTAAGGCGCAAAGAAAGATTAAATGGAAATCAATTCTTTTTAACCAAGATGCCGTAGACATGGAGCATTTAAAAAAATATCCGAAATTAAATGAGTTTCGTTTTATTGACCGGAAATTTGAGCGGGATGGAAATTTTAATGTTTTAGGAGATGAAAGCGTGCTTTTGCATTCCGCGGCTGAGCCGATGATTATTGAAATTAAAAATAAAACCCTTGTAAAAGTATTTCGTAATCTTTTTGATGTTTTGTGGGAAATCGGTGAGGAAATAAAAGTATGAAGCTATCAGAATTTGATTACAAACTGCCGCAGGAATTTATTGCCCAAACACCAGCTGAGCCGCGAGATTATTCAAAATTAATGGTTATTCATAGGAATACCGGGTTTATTGAACATAAACATTTTTATGATATAGCTGATTATTTGAACGAAAAAGATGTTTTAGTTGCAAATAACAGCAAAGTTATGGCGGCGCGGCTGTTTGGAAATAAATCCACAGGCGCTAAGGTGGAGATTTTATTATTGCATAAAGAGATAGAAAATAGATGGCAGGCGTTAGTAAAGCCGGCGAAGCGATTAAGAATCGGGGATGAGATTTATTTTGGTGTAGATAAAAATTATGAGATTAAGCAAAAAGACCATGGGATTCTTCGCCCTCCTGGCGCTCGGGCTCAGAATGACGCATTGCGAAAAGGGGGGATTATAGTAGCAACGGTTGTGAAAGAAATGGAAGAAGGTATTAGAGCGCTTGACTTTAATTGCGATATAATTAATAAATTAGATAAGATTGGGATAGTGCCATTACCGCCGTATATAAAAGTTGCGGATGCCCAAAGTTTTAAAAAAAGATACCAAACAGTTTATTCAAAAACCCTGGGTTCTGCCGCTGCGCCGACCGCCGGACTGCATTTTACTGACGGGCTTATAGAAGAATTAAAAATAAAAGGGGTTGAATTTAAATATGCATCGTTGCATATAGGATTAGACACATTCAGACCAATGACTGCTGAAAATATAGAAGAGCATAAAATCCATAAAGAATATTGCGAATTTTCAGAAGATCTGGCGCGGGAACTTAATAGGGCAAGAAAAAACGGAAAAAGAGTAGTCGCGGTCGGAACAACAACGGCAAGAATTCTTGAGACCGCGTGTAATAAGAATGGAATTTCCCATCCGTTCAAGGGCTGGACGAACATATTTATTTATCCTGGTTATAAATTTAAAGCCGTTGACGCGCTTATAACTAATTTTCATCTGCCAAAATCAAGTTTATTATTAATGGTAAGCGCGTTTGCCGGCAAAAAATTAATTACAAAAGCGTATGAAGAGGCGAAAAAACATAATTATCGGTTTTTCAGCTTCGGAGATGCGATGTTGATAATGTAGGCAGAATATGATAATATAATTTTATGAATTTGAAGCAATTTTTAACTTTGATGGCTATTGGAACAGTATTATGCTGGGCTATGTTTTTTTTGGTTATTTTTAATATGGAGCCGTCAAGCTCGCTTGCTTTAATATTTTTTTACGCAAGTTTATTTTTATCATTATTCGGCACATTATCTATGGCGGAATTATCCGCTAGAGTTATGGCATTTAAGAAAGATGTTATTTTCAGAGAAGTAAGAAATTCTTTTAGACAGGCGATTTTACTTTCATTTTTATTTATTACGATATTATTTTTGCAAAGTAAACGGCTTCTTGCGTGGTGGAATATTATTTTATTGATTATGGCTTTAACCGCGATAGAATGTTTAATCGTTTCTTTGCGGACAAAGAATTAGAAAATATATGAGAAATATGGTTGAAAGGGGGGATAT
>JAZDMY010000023.1:0-10835 GCA_043800435.1 bacterium | reverse complement strand
AATTTCACCAATAGAAAAATCATCGGTATATTTTAGCAATAATGCTTCTTTATACTCAACTTTAAGCTCATTCAAAAATTTATTTATATCATCCATCGCCAATTTCCTATCCAGCCCTTCATCCGGATGCGGATCCGCGCTCTTTATTTTTTCAATGCCGTCATTTTCAAGATCAACCGTTTTAATTTTAGAATTTTTTCTATAATGGTCAATAACCTTATTCCGCGCAATGGCATATAAAAAAGCATTTACTGATTTTATCTTTTTACCTTCATTTATATATTGCCATGCCTTTAAAAAAACCTCGGAAGTTAAATCCTCCGCATCTCTAACATTTGAGACCTTAAAAAAAATAAAACGATATATTTTTTCTATATATAAATCATAGACCTCCGCAAAGGTCTTCTCATCTTTCAAATTTAATTTTATTAAAATTATTTTATTTTTAAATTTACCCATAATCTATCCATGCGTAAATTTTTCTATTCGTGCTCCGTGCAAATCCGTTTCTTATCCGTGCAAATCCGTTTTTCACAAATTAACACAGATTACTGACGAATTTTCACAAATCACGGATAATTTACACAATTGCATCCCATCTAAAACTTAACTACCTCCCCCGGATGCAACTTTTGCCCTTCGCGTTCATTGCCAGATTCATCAGTCCTATTTTCTTCACGAGGAATATCTTTTTTAAATATTTTCTCATCTTCATTTTCCTTAATTTCAGCCCTCGCCGCGATATCAGAATTTGGAATTTTCCTTCCCCTAAAATCAGTCGCGCCTTGCTTCATCGCGTCAAAAATAGAAATTTCCGCGGATGTATCCTCATCCGCATTTTTTTCCTTTTTTTCATCTATATTTTCGCAATGAATGCGCCTATCCGGCAATCCCTGCCGCCTGTCTTCGCCTTGCATCCTTTCTCCGATTGTCCGCGACGGAATAATACTTTCTTTCTTTACGTATTTATCTTTATTATCACATTTTAAAGGTCGTTCTGCGTTCGCCCCCGCTAAATTTTCTCTTATATCATTATTTAATACCCTGCGATCAAGATGCTGTCCTCCAGCGCAAAAATTTTGCCGCGGCGGCTTCTCATACGCATCACGCGGCTCTTCTTTTTTTTCTTGCCGCATTACATCCTTTGGCGCATTATTTATAACATTGTCCGTTTTCCGTTCTTCCCTTTTTTCTTCTTTTTTAATATTTACCTGATTATTTTTTAGGATAGGCACTTCGCCTGCTTTGACTTTTTTAAAACATTCTTTGCAAAACACGGATCTCTTATTATCCGGTTTAAAATTTACTTTTGTCTCTTTTCCGCAAATAGCGCATTTTGCGGAAAATTGCTCTGTCTGAATTATAGCGCGCGCGGCATCAGCATTTCTCTTTATAGCGTCGCTTTTTTTAATTTCCAAAAATGATTTTTCGCCATTGCTATTATTTCCTTTCTCACCTTGTTTCGCATCGTCATCATAAACGTTATTATTATTGCCCATTTCTTCTTTTTCTAATCCGCTCCATCTAAAAATCTTTTCTTCAACTATTTCTCTTTTTTCCGCATATCTTTCTCTTGATAAATTTATGACTTTTTCCCTATTGCCTGTTTTTTCTTCTTCTTTCAACGGCGGCAAACCTGTTGCTGAAAAAGGATCGGTGGCAATGCCGTCAACCATCAATTTCATATAACATCCCCATTTAGGGATATTAACTAAATCTTCTTCCAAAAATTTAGGCGTAAATTCCTTGACTAATTCCTCGGCATCGCTTGCGCCGATTCTAAATAAAACCATAGTCCCGACATTTCCAAAAACCGCAGGTCGGACAACCTCATTTAACTGTTCTATATATTGATGCGCAATAATAAGATTCAGGCAATATTTTCTCGCCTCCGATAAGATAGACGCAAAACTATCGGTCGCAAAATTCTGGAATTCGTCAACATAAAGATAAAAATCTTTTCTTTCCTTTTCCGGAATATTTATTCTATCCATAGCCGCCAGCTGGATATTCGTAATCATCATAGCCCCCAATAAACTTGAAGTATCTTCTCCGATCCTTCCTTTTGAAAGATTCATTAAAAGTATTTTTTGATTATCCATCACTTCCCGCATATTAAAAGACGATTTTACTTGTCCGACAACATTTCTTATTAAAAAATTAGACAAAAACTGCCCTACTTTATTTTGAATAGGGCTTATCGCTTCAACCTGGAATTTATCAGGATATTTTGAAAACTCGTCAACCCAAAACGCTTTTACGACTGGATCTTTAATATTGGCTATAATTTTTTTCCTATATGCCTTATCCACTAAAATCCTCATAATACCCAAAAGAGTCGTTCCGTTAGTATCAATAAGGGCTAATATGGCGTTTCTAAGAAGATATTCAAGCCGCGGTCCCCAGCTCTCTGCCCATAATTTTTTAAACACCGCTATTAGACCTGAGCAAATAAGATGCTTATACTTAGGATCAACGCTTTCTAACGGATTAAACGCAATCGGATAATCCATATCCGCCGGATTAAAATAAATAACATCATTTACTCTATATGAAGGTATATAATTAATAATTTTCTCAACCAAATCACCATGGGGATCAACCACGGCAACCCCATGTCCGGCGTTTATATCGGAAACAATCATATTCTCAAGCATTGTTGATTTTCCCATACCGGTCTTTCCGATAAGGTACATATGCCGCCGCCTGTCGTCTTTTTTAATGCCAAAACGCCTTTTCTGATTGCGAAAATTTGTCTCGGCGATTAAGGTTATGTCTGGGTCCATAAAATTATATTTAAATTATTTTTGCTCTATAAACTTTACGTTTTTTTCAATATTCTCAGGTAAACGTAATTTTTAAAATTTATAGAAACTGATAGAAATTAATTGTAATCTAAATCAGCCATTTAATTTCCACCATATTTCTACTAATTTCTATATATTTCATTCTTTCTCATTCAAATGGCAAATTTTCCGGCGGCGAAAATTTTCTTCCAGATTCTTCAAAAGGCAACGAAACAGGCGCTTCTTCGACAATATCTTTCTCCGCAGGTGTTTCCATTTTCTTCATGATCGGCAAATATCCTTCGCCTGTCGGCAGATTAAACGGCGGTTCAACCTTCTTTACTTCCGCTTTCTTAATAAGCGGCGCCTTGACCTGCATCATCGGGAAATGCCATAATGTTGCGAGTTCTTCAATGTTGAAAATAAATTTTTTAGATGTCCCGTTGCCTAAACTCCTCTTTCTATAATTATTTACAATTTTAGTTTTTCGGACCGCTTCCCTGCTCTTTTTAAAGAAATAATTTATCTTAGTGATAACTACCTTTTTTTCCGGCTTTAATGAATTTCTATCATTCGTATTAAATTGCTTAATCGCGCCAAAAATGCCGGAAACGCCGCGCTGTTTTGAAAAGACCTCTTTTTTACCGACATAAATTTGCCTGATTTTGCATTGATAGCCTATTTTCGCCGATTTTTCTTGAATGCTTTTAACGATTACCCTTTCTCCTTCCGTTAAATTCATCACGATATTATAGGGTTCATCTTTTTTCTTTTCCGGTTTTGTTTCTCCAGCGGATACTATTATTTCCCCTATAGATGTGGCAAATGAGTTTAATTGCCCTAAAAATCCATTTAATAAACTATCCACAGCTGTTTTCTTTTCCGGTATTTTTTCCTTAACTATTTTTTTGACTTCGTTATCGCATTTTTCTTTCCATTTTTGTTCTATAGGATTAATTATGATCTGAATCCACGCCTGTTCCCCTTCTTGCAACCGTCCCATCATCTCTAATAAAGCAGCCATCGGGTCTTTCATATCTTCGCTTAGGCTATGTTCAAATTCCTGATATGTTCTTAAAGGATAGCAATCAGGTCTTACTAAAATAAGTTCAGTCCCCCAAATATCCCATTCTTTATCAGGGTAAGATTGGGGCACTTTATCGGCATAATCTTCCACTTCTGAAATTTCCGCATCCGGATATTGGGCATAAATCGCCGCCTCTACTAAATCTCTGTACATTTCCGGCGCATATATTAAAAATTGAATATACCCGTCAATGCTTATAATTTCTAAACTAAACCATGGCTGGACATAACCATCCCAATATTGTTCCACTAAGTTCGGGCTTGAATGCGCGCCGGCCAAATGGGCGAAAATTTGTTCAACCGCTTTAGGCGTCTGCTCATTATTTTTCGGAACATCAATAGCAAGGAGAATAAATTTAATCTTGCCGACAAACTCATCCTGTATGAAATGAATCCACATGAGCCAGACTCCCCAAATAATAACAAAAACTATTGGTATCCAACCAATCATTTTTATCAAGTACAGAGCGATTATGTAAGGATGTTTTGAGCCAAGTTCTATTAACGGGTTTGGATCAATTACGATGTTCATTTTTAGGTAGTATTTAGTATAAAGGGCGTGTCGCCGAAAACCGAACTGAAATTTTAAATTTTACTTAAATTAACCAAAATTTTTAATTTTAGTCAAAAAATGTTTTAGCTAAAATAAGCCAAAAAAAATTAATTATCGATAATCCTATAAAGTATTTAGTAATGTTGAAATAGTCCGTAAATTCCCCTCTTGAGAGGGGTTAGGGGTGTGTGTTAAGCGAAATTATTGCTACGCACTCTTTACAGCCGACACTATTTCAACAGGCACTAAATACTTAATATTATTCTACCATTTTTCAAAAGAAAAGAAAAGAAAAGAAAAAAGCAATACCTTTAAGCATCTCCTTTTTAGTTCCCCCTTTTATCTTTTAATTGATTATTAAAATAGCTACACCACTTTTTATTCTTTTCAAATGAGTTAAAAAGCGGATCAATAATTTCCTCTACTGAAAACCATTTTATGTCCTGTGCCTCTTCTTTATTTAGCGTTGTTGCAGCGATAAATATTGGGAAAGCTAAATATATAAAATCAAAATGTTCATGTTCACCTTCTATAATAACATTAGTTTGTATCCCATATGGACACATTAAGTCAGACTCTTCTGGATATCTATTGCCGATCAATTTTACATCAAGCCCAGTTTCTTCTTTTACTTCACGCAACGCTGCTATTTCTGGATTTTCATTATCCTCTATATGTCCGCCTGGGGCAACCCACTTATTAAGCTTCTTGTGTAATATAAATAAAAATTTCTTATCTTTTTGATTGTAGATGTAAGTTGTTACATTAAAATGTCTTATCATAATATATATTTATTTTAAAAAGCAAGGGCGTATTTATTTTTTTTATACGCCCCACAACAATAAAATTAACTCCTTTGTTAGTTATATAACTTATTATAGCCAAGCCTTGTTAAATCCGCTTCAATGTCACTATAACTTTTTCCACAAAGCATGCCGCCAGCCAAAAAATTCTCCTGAGTCACTTCAACGAGGCAAAAGTCTGGCATCTGAAAATCGTCCTTCTCTTTCACAGAATCAAATTCTACATCAACAAGGACTAGTCCCAATAATGCCTCCTTAAATACGTCAACTTCCAAACTTAGCCCATAACCATTATGGTTTAGATAATATCTTACTTTATTTACTCGCTTACCAGCTACTTGTAACAGTGCGTCATAGTCCTCCTGTGTCAATTTAATTGTCTGCTCAAGTTGGGCTGATGCGTCATTTGGATTAACTAATGTCTTCTTAGTTATTTCAAGGATATTACCTCTTTTCCTTAATCTTAAATTCGGATGTTGACTTGACGCTGGAAAATATATATCAATCATTTCCGAATGTTCACAATTAGCCAAATTCTTTGGCATAAACCTTGCCAAATAAGTTTTTTCTAGCTCAATCATTTGCATAGTTTTAGTTTCCTCATCTGGTTAAATAACGGTTTGTTATCAGGGTAATATGTTGCAACCATCCTTTAATACTGAATATGCTAATAATAATTTCTCGTGTAAGCCATCGACATTGCGCTCTTTAGTTACAGAGAGAATGTCTATTTCATTTGCTCTATGTCTGCAAGGCTTAATTGTTCCATCAGGAGAGATAAACAGATCATTATTTTGTGCACAAAAATTTTCAGGACTTGGTTGCATATTGATTGTTGCACAGAAAATCTTAGTTAATCCGACCTCTATTATCCCATTATAATAATTCTTTTTACGGGTGGTAGAGACGATCGGAGTAAAATTCTGTTTCAGTAGAAGCTCCTCCAACTCGTTAATAGAAACAAATTTATCTGAGGTGGAAGGATATATCTCAATAAACTTAATAGAAGCATTTAATTTGATAGCAAAGGATAATAGCGCGTTAATACTCTTTTGGTCAGAATTAATACCCTTTATTAGCGCTGTGTTTATCCTGATGTCCAACTTTGGAAACCGATCCCTAAACTTACGCAATCCATATAGCACCTGATGAAAAACATTTTTCCTGCCATGCAACGCTTCATAGTTTTTTTCGTCAAGACTGTGAATTGAAACATTCACGCGATCCACATAGTTTCCTATATGAATTTTTTCTTCAAGTAAAAAACCATTTGTTGTAATAGTTATTTTCCCAAGATTTTCGTATAGCCTTTTTGTAATTTCAATAATGTCTTCCCTTACCAAAGGTTCACCGCCAGTAAGAGTAGTACTTTCAAATCCAAGACGCAATCTCGCAGTGTTAAATATAAAATTAATATCTTCAACATCTAAAAGTTCGGATTTTTTAGAGTACAGCCCTTCTCTATGACAAAAATCGCAATTATATGTACATCTTTGGGTTAATAAAAAACGGATTTCCTGTGAATATCTTTTCATGATATACCTCTTTCTTAATGTTTTATGCATAGCATCCATTTTTTGACTAAAATTTTCCTAAATCTTTTGTTATTACAGAACAATAAATATAAATCCTTTAATTTATACTAATTTTCCGCCAAAACATACTTCCCCTCCTCTGTGAGTTTAAAGAGATTTTTGTCATTTAAAGCAAGCGCGACTGTTGCGGGACGCACCATCCGTTGCTTTAAAACTTTTTCAACGATATCTTTTTTATCCATGGCATCCGCTTCTTTTTTCAAGATGTCCACGATAACTTCCAATACCGTACCATCATTATACCCCCATTCGCGCAAAGCGTAAACACCCCTGCCGACTAAGACATATTTAGCGTCTAAAATAAGCTCGTTATGAACGGTCGCCGGGTATGCGAGTTTTTTATCAAAGTTAACTTCATTTATTTTTTCAGCAATTTTAGAAAAATGGAGGGGGCTGTTTTCTTTTCTTAAAACTAAATAAATTTTATCGTTCATTCTTTTCGGGATTACTGTGTTCCAATCAATCATTCCCCATTGCCCCAATATATTGCGATCTAATTTTTTACTGATATTTAACTGGGATAATATAAATTTTTTAAATCTTTCGTCGCCGCCAATATTATTAATTTCTTCAACAGAATTTTTTTTAAAATGTTCCGCATAGCCGCTTAAATCTGGGTGCTGCGAGGCTTTGCCGAATAGCTCATTAAGGTCAAGAAGATTGCCATGGCTTTCAAAAATATTTACAATCGTATTAATGGAATTTTTTAACCGTTCTATATCTAATTCGGATAAATACCAGAATGGCTCAAAATGAAGATCTTCATCCTGCCTTAATAACCTTTCATGCTCTTCCAATAAATATGAAATAACAAATAATAAATTTTTTCTATATATTTCATTATCATCGCGATTTGAGGCGTTTAGCATATCTTTTAATAATATGTCCTCCCTTATTATTCCGCCATGCTCGCATAAAATATCGGAAACTTTTTTTTCCACTTTGTCAAGATTTAACTTTTCCGCCTCGCTATTTAAAATATTTCTTATCTTTCTAATTCCGCTTGCCTCAATTTGGCGGACTCGTTCTCTTGTTATTTCATATTCTTTTCCAATCTGCTCCAATGTTTCTCGGGTTTTCCCATGAAGAGCGAATCGCCTTTTTAAAACATCCTGCTCTCTTTTTAATAAATTTTTCAGCATCAAAGATACCGATTCTACCGGATCAAAGTCCAATTTATTATTTATATCGTTTTGAGTCATATTAATAGCAGTGCGCAAGCAAGGCACTAAAAAATTTTAGATTTATGATTTTAGATTTTAGATTTTCTCCACAAATAAACCTGCCTGTTAAGCAAATTCCTTGCAAATCTAAAATCTGCAATCTAAAATCTTTAATTTCTCTCAGTATGGCATAAATTTAAAATAAAGTCAATAATAACCAAAAAAGAACTATTGACAAAATGCAAAATATTTGCTATAAAACCACTAAACAACAACAAAATTTTCATTATCTGCGTTAAATCAGCGTAATAATCCGCGCGAATATCCGCGTAATTTAATATTAATGATGCTAATTTATAACAATTAGCAAATCTAAATAAACCATCGCCATGAATATCCAAAATTTTACCACAAAATCACAAGAAGCATTGCAAAATGCGCATAAAATAGCGGCTGAGAATAATCAGACTCAGGTTGATGTTATCCATCTTTTAGCAGCGCTTTTGCATCAGCAAGACGGCACTGTGCCGGCAGTTATAAACAGAATGGAAGTAAATTCAACTGATTTAAACGAAAAAATCGCTGAAAAAATTAAAAATTTGCCTAAAATAATTGGCGAGATAAACCTGAGCCAGATGTATCTTACTCAGGAATTCGGGCAACTTTTAACTTTAGCCACTAAAGAAGCGGAAAATTTAAAAGATGAATATATAAGCACCGAGCATCTTTTTTTAGCCATAATAAAACAGCAGGGAGATGTCCAAAAATTATTATCTGATTTCGGGATTAATTACGACAATGTTTTAAAAGTCCTTGCGCAGGTTAGAGGCGCGCAAAAAGTTTCAGATGCTGAACCGGAAACAAAATATAACTCATTGCAAAAATACGCGCTTAATTTAACCGAAATGGCGCGGCAAAAAAAACTTGATCCGGTAATCGGACGGGACGAGGAAATAAGGCGGCTGATGCAGGTTCTTTCGCGCAGAACAAAAAATAATCCGGTCCTAATAGGAGATGCCGGGACCGGAAAAACCGCGATCGCTGAAGGACTTGCGCAACGGATTGTAAAAGGAGATGTGCCCGAATCGCTAAAAAATAAGGAACTCATATCTTTGAACTTGGGAGCGTTAGTCGCAGGCGCGAAATTCAGAGGAGAATTTGAAGATCGCCTTAAAGCGGTGCTAAAAGAAATTGACCAAGCACAGGGAAAAATTATTTTATTTATTGACGAATTGCATACTTTAGTGGGCGCAGGCGCGGCAGAGGGCTCAATGGATGCGTCAAATATGTTAAAACCGGCGCTTGCGCGCGGTAAATTACACGCGATCGGCGCGACGACTTTAAAGGAGTATCAAAAATACATTGAAAAAGACGCGGCGCTTGAGAGAAGATTTCAGCCCGTTTATGTTGCGGAACCGTCGCTTGAGGACACGATTGCAATACTTCGCGGTATTAAGGAAAAATATGAAGTCCATCACGGCGTTAGAATACGCGATAGTGCTATTATTGCGGCGGCCGCTCTTTCCGACAGATATATTAATGATAGATTTTTACCTGATAAAGCTGTTGATCTTATAGACGAGGCAACCTCCGCCTTGCGAATGCAAATTGACAGCGTTCCGATTGAACTTGATCAATTAAAGAGGCAAATGATGAAACTTGAGATTGAACGGGAGGCTTTAAAAAAAGAAAATAATAATCAGGCGAAGGATCGCCTTAAAGAATTAGAAAAGATATTAGCTGAATTAAAAGAAAAGGCAAAACAGATTGAGCTTCATTGGCAAACGGAAAAAAATATAATTAAGACATTGCGGGAAAATAAAAAAGAAATTGATCGTCTTAGCCAGCAAGCGGAAATCGCCGAGCGCAACGCCGATTTTCAAAAAGTAGCGGAAATCCGTTATGACGCGATTCCAAAATTTGAAAAAGGGCTGAAAGATGCGGAAGAAAAATTAAAAAAATTGCAAAAAACAAATAAAATTTTAAAAGAAGAAGTAACTGAAGAAGATATTGCCGATGTCGTTTCCATGTGGACGGGAATTCCGGTGTCTAAAATGTTAGAAACAGAAAAACAAAAATTAGCCCATACCGAAGAAGAATTATCCCGACGAGTTATCGGTCAAGAAGAGGCGATAAAAGCCGTCGCAAACGCGATAAGAAGATCGCGAGCTGGAGTTTCCGAGGAAAAAAAACCGATTGGTTCGTTTATATTTATGGGTCCGACCGGCGTTGGTAAAACCGAACTTGCAAAAGCTTTGGCGGAGTTTATGTTTAATAGCGAAAACGCGATCGTTCGGCTTGATATGAGCGAGTATATGGAAAAACATTCCGCTGCTAAAATAATCGGCTCTCCGCCCGGGTATGTAGGCTATGAAGAAGGCGGGCAATTGACTGAAATAATACGCCGCCGACCTTACTCTGTCGTACTTTTTGATGAAATAGAAAAAGCCCATCCTGATGTTTTTAATATTCTTCTGCAGATATTAGATGACGGTCGGCTTACTGATGCCAAAGGGCGAAAGGTTGATTTTAAAAATACTATTATCATACTAACCTCAAATTTAGGCGAATGGGCGCAATCAGCCGACATTGGCTATACATCGGAGAAAAAAACGGCTACAGATGAGATGAAAGAAAAAGCGATGAAGGCGCTAAAAGAAAGTTTCCGCCCTGAATTTTTAAATCGGCTTGATGAAATAATCGTTTTTCATCCGCTTGAACGAGCAGACCTTGAAAAAATTGTTGATATGCAGCTTCGCTTGGTCCAGGAACGGCTCGCAAAGAAAAATATAAAAATTGAAATTACGCCGAAGGTAAAAAGTATTTTAATTAAAGAAGGGTTTGATCCT
>JAZDMY010000131.1:0-15396 GCA_043800435.1 bacterium | reverse complement strand
AAGAGAAGGAAGATTATTACGATTACGAAACTGACTTTAATCCGTTTGCGGTTTAAATTTTGATGAACATACCATAGTATGTTCCACTATATCTATTTTTTTCCAAGTTATTTATATAATGATTTATTATTTTATCAGGAAATTTTATTGTTTTAGCCATGAATAGCAAAGTCAATTAAAAACTCTCCACCTTTCCCTTCCCTGCTATTTCCTCTATTTTTTCTTTCGCTTCGTTATAATTAATAGTATACGGCGTTTTAATTATTTTTTCGCCGGCGGCAATATAAACCTCGTCTATTCCTGGAAAAGCAGTAAAAATATCTTTTAATAAATTAAGCTGTTCTTTTCCGCTGACTGGAATTTTTATTCTTGTTTTTATCGCCGGAAAAATTTCTTCTGCGGAATCAAAATCGCTTATTTCCGGAAATTCTTCCATTAATTTAAAATTCAGGTCAACCAGCGTATTTTTTATATCTTTGGCATTATTATTATTTATTTCAAATATCTCATTGCAAATAATCTTTTTTTCCGCGTCTTTTGAAGAAATTTTTCCGGTTATAACGACTAATCTGTCGGGAACAAAAGCATTTGTATTTTCTTTCAATACCGAAGGAAAAACAATTATTTCGCCTGATCCTGTCTGGTCTTCAATCCGCACAAAAAGCATTGACTCATTTTTTTTTGTAATTATTTTTTTTATACTTGAGATAACTCCGCCGATTCTCACGGTGGCTTCATCCTGCGCGAAAGATAGTTTATTTAATTTTAAAATTTTTTCTCCTAGCATCGCGGAAAAATCGCGGAAAGGATGTCCTGAAATGTATAATCCAAGGAGTTCTTTTTCCCATAAAAATTCTTCTCTCTTTGAAATAGGAGGCGCTTCTTTTATAGTTAACTTTAAATCATCGCCTCCCGAAAACAAACTCGCTTGATTGTCATTTTTTGCTTTTTGGATATTTTTAGAATGGGCTAAAATATGATCCGCATTTGCTAAAAGAGTTCCTCTATTTCCAAATCCATCCATACTGCCGCTTTTTATTAAACTTTCCAATGATTTTTTATTAAAATCTTTATTATCAATCCGTTTAATAAAATCATCCAGATCTTTAAATTTCCCGTTTTTCTCCCGCTCATTTTTTATTGATTCAATAATATTTTCGCCTAAATTTTTTATCGCTGATAATCCAAATCTTATTTTCTTCCCGCCATTATCACCTGATACGACGGTAAATGTTTTAAAACTTTCATTTATATCCGGCGGGAGAATTTCTATGCCCATACGGATGCATTCCTCTATTTCAGATGCAATTTTATCCGAATTTCCATAATCAGCGGTTAATAGCGCCGCCATAAATTCTGCAGGATAATTTGCCTTAAGGTAAGCTGTTTGATAGGCGATAACGGCGTAGCAGGCGGCATGGCTTCTGTTAAATCCATAACCCGCGAACGGTTCCATAAATGCAAAAACTTTTTCGGCAATTTCTTTTTTTATATTATTAGCCGCGCATCCTTTAATAAATTTCGCCTTTTGCTCATTTAATAATTTAATTATCTTTTTTCCAATAGCGCGCCTTAAAACGTCCGCCTCTCCCAGTGAAAATCCCGCAAGATCTCTTGCAATTTGCAGCAATTGTTCCTGATATATTGCAACTCCGTAGGTTTTATCTAAAATCGGCTGCAGCAGCGGATGGAGATACGCTGGTTTTTTATTTTTATGCTTTACCGCGATATATTCCGGTATTAAATCCATAGGACCCGGGCGATATAATGCAACCATAGCGATTATATCTTCAATATCTGTCGGACGGAGTTCCTTTAAATATCGCCTCATTCCGGATGATTCAAACTGGAACACGCCGGTGGTATTTCCTTCCTGGAAAAGTCCGTATGTTTTTTTATCGTCAATCGGGATATTATTTATGTTTATTTCGGCGTTATGAATTCTTTTAATAATCTTCAGCGCCCGTTCAATAATCGTAAGATTTTTAAGCCCTAAAAAATCCATTTTTAAAAGCCCAAGATCTTCTATCGGATGCAAAGAATATTGAGAGACAATAGTTCTATCCTCTGCGGAAGCATATTGCAATGGGACATAATCCGTTAATTTATTTTTTGTTATAACTATTCCGCAGGCATGGCGGGATGAATGCCGCGCCACGCCTTCTAACTTTTTCGCAGTGTCTATTAATTTTTTCGCCTCCTTATCAGTATTGTAAATTTCTTTTATTTCAGGCACAATTTTAAGCGCCTTATCCAATGTGCAGAACATCGGAATCATTTTTGCTATTTTATCGCATATAGTGTATGGTATCGCCAAAACCCTGCCGACATCCCGAATAGCCGCTCTTGCCGCCATAGTTCCAAAAGTAATAATCTGCGCCACATGATCTTTATCATATTTTTCTTCCACGTAATGAATAACTTTTTCCCGTTTAGTATCTGCGAAATCAATATCAATATCAGGCATTGAAATTCTCTCAGGATTTAAAAATCTTTCAAAAAGCAAATCGTATTTCAACGGATCAACATCAGTAATATTTAATAAATACGCTACCAATGCGCCGGCCGCGCTTCCTCTTCCCGGACCGACGACAACGTCATTGTTTTTAGCCCAATTTACAAAATCCTGCACAATTAAAAAATACGACGGAAAACCCATCTTATTTATAACTTCAAGTTCATAATCCATACGGCTCAAAATTTCTTCCACTTCTTTTTCGCGCTCATTGCTTAATACTTGATACTCAATACTTAATACTAAACCTTTTTGTTTCCCAATTTCTAAATTTCTAAATTTCTCAATTTCTTCCTCCCCTATCCCATACCTCGTCTCCAATCCTTTAACGCATAATTCCCTTAAATAATCTTCGGCTTTTATTCCGTCCGGCAGCTTATAGTAGGGCAAGGTGGTATTCCCCAGTTCAAGTTCTACATTGCAATGATCTGCTATTTTTTCAGTATTTAAAATCGCTTCCGGCAATTCGTGAAAATCCTCAATCATTTTTTCCCCAGATCGGAAAGAAACGTCAAACTCCATCATATTCATCCTGTTCTTATCATTCAGCTGCTTTTTTGTCTGCAAACATAAAAGAATATCATGGGCGTTTCTGTCTTCATAATCCACATAATGGATATCATTTGTGGCAACTAACGGAATTCCTGTTTTCTTCGCCAATTTTACCATTTCCTTATTAACTATTATCTGATCCGGTGAATCTTTATGATACTGAAGTTCCAGATAAAAATTTCCCTCGCCAAAAAGATTTTTATACTCCAATGCCCGTTCCTCGGCTTTTTTTAAATTGCCGTTTTTAATTAACGTCGGAATTTCCCCGCCCATGCACGCGCTAAGAGCGATAATTCCATCCTTATATTTTTCAAGTATTTCCCAATCAACGCGAGCTTTATAATAAAACCCTTCAAGATGAGCAATTGATGTGAGTTTAATTAAATTTTTATAACCAATCTCATTTTTAGCTAAAAGCACGAGATGATATTTTTCTTCATCAATGCGCGCTCTTTTATTATGCCGTCCGTTCGGTGCGATATATACCTCAACGCCTAAAATCGGTTTTATGCCTTCTTTCTTGCATTTTTGATAAAACTCAATAATCCCATACATTACTCCATGGTCGGTAAGGGCTAAAGCATCCATTTTATACTCCTTTGCTTTTGCGACTAAATCATCTATTTTTGCCATTCCGTCTAATAAGCTGTAATGGCTATGGGTATGCAGGTGAATAAATTTCATAAATTATCTCAAATTAAGTTGCGCACATTTCGCAACGAAGCACCCAAGTTCACCCCCTTTCCCAAAGGGGGTCGCCGACCCCGCACTTGATGCGGGGGAAGGCGGGGGGATTTTTCGGCAGTAAAACTCTTATCGTTTATCACAACTTCCGTGCGCGTTCTTTTCTTAAACCAGCGCGCGCTGCCAAAGCTAATCTAAAACCCAGTTCCTACCTCCGAAAAATCCCCCCTTCCGCCAGCTGGCGGACCCCTTTAAAAAGGGGGAAAAGCTCCGCTTAGCGGAAATATTGAAATTCCTGTACATTAAATTAAGTATACCACCCTTCCCTCCATATTTCAAATTTAAAAAAATGCCTTAAAATAAAAAGCATTTTATAAAAATAATACTCTAATTTTAGAACGCAATTATTGACGAAGCGTAGAGACAATTTTTATTATATCGTCGCCGCCCGCCTCACAATGACAAGGGGGACAAGGTCCGTAGCCATTATATGTTTTATTAGGTCCCATAGAAAGGAATGAAGTGCATTCGCTAGTTCCAAGATGCAAGTGCCAAACATAATAATTTCCCCAAGGATCGCTTGGATATTTTGGTAAATATGGAGCAAGGGCTGCAGAAAGACATGCAGTCGGATTACCATCCCATGAAGGGAACCAGTGACCTGGACAAGGATAAGAATTATGATCGTTATAGTAGAGATCTGCGGCTAATTGCAACTGTTTTAAATCTGCTTGCGCTTTTCCAATTTTTGCTTTTATTCTTGCATTATCAAAACCTATAATAGTAAAAGTAGATAATAATCCTATAACTGATATTACCACTAAAAGTTCTATTAATGTAAATCCTGATTTTTTATTTATACTTTTTTTCATAAGTTTGATATAGCTCCCGTAAAACAAATTCTCGCGTTTTTAAAAAATAAAAATCCTTAAATTCCCCCTTTAACAAAGGGGCGTTAGTCCCGTCGGATGACGGGAGATTAAGGGGGATTTTAAAAATAAAAAAACCAGTTTTTGTTTTGCGGGAGCTATAGTATCGCAAAATTTATTTTCTCATCGTTTTTTGCGCTTTCTTCTCTTGACGTTTTTCTCTTCTCTCAATAATAAACTTCACTAATTCCTTTATCGTCTGCACAACTAAAATAAAATGCCCTGCGGAATTGTCAATCTTTTCTTTCGCGAGATCTATAACTTTCCCCGCTTTTTCAACTTTATCCTCAACCTTTTCCACAACTTTCGCGGCATCCCGCGCTATTTTTATTAAATAATGAAAAAGCCATACTCCAAAAATTGTAAAAAATAAAACGAAAACGGAGATTACCAAATACATAATATCTTTTGTTGTTTGAATTTGAATCATATACTTTTATAATTTATTAATTTTATTATAACATAAAAAATAAAAAATTAAAAACATGCCATACGCATGTTTAATATTTTGTGCAGATAGCGGGGATCAATCCCGCAATGATACTAAAATTTTTGGTGGGCATGGTGGGACTCGAACCCACATGGTTGAAAACCATACGATTTTGAGTCGTACGCGTCTACCAGTTTCGCCACACGCCCATTTTCAATAAAACAATAAGCAAAAAAAACAAAAAACTTATTGATATTTGTTTTCTTGCTTTATTGTTTTTTTGTTTTATTGAATGTAGCGGCGAGAGGGATCGAACCTCTGACCTAAGGGTTATGATTCCTTCGCTCTAACCAACTGAGCTACGCCGCCATATATTTCACTATTTAAGCAATTTATCAGATAAAAGTCAAATTTTGTTTTATTGTTTTCTTGTTTTAATATTTTTTTGAAGTTCAGTGCGTCGCGCAACTTATACACGGATCGTATACTCTTACTAAAAATTTTATATTCTCAGGCGATAAATTTTTTTTATCCTTTAAAAATACCAATAAATCATCTTCCATATTATTTAAAAACTGGACTGTCGGCGTAATAATGTTGCAATTTATAATTTTCCCGCACTCATCAAGTTCATACGAATGGTATAAAATTCCTCTAGGCGCTTCGCATATCGTTGAGCCGCTGCCCGAACGGAGTTTTATGTCAGTTCGAATAACACACCCCTTACCCCTCTTTAGAGAGGAACATTTTATAATTCCGACTAATTCATTTTCAATAACCTCGCAAAAATGAACCGTCTCAATCGCTTGCGCCAAGATATTATAAAATGTATTATAGCCTAATAATTCATTTTTATTCCTGTTAAATATTTTCCTTGCCTGCAGGGAGAGTTTGGTATGATTATTATAAACACGCGCCAAAGCCCCAATCATATAACTTTTCCCGTTTACATTAGTCCTTTTTTCCACACCATTCGATTCAACCTCGCTTATTAAATTTAAAAAATCATTTGCGTCTATTCGCTTTCCTATTCGCGTTGATTCGCGTAATCCACCATCATAATAACCATATTCGTTATCATCGGTTAAGCTAATATATTCCGTTTCTCTTGAAAATTTCGGATACTTCAGTTTTTCAAAAACATTTGCCAATTCATTAGCTGTTTTAAGCATCTGACTCGCTTTTTTTTTCAATTCATTTAATTCACTCTTATCAGGCAATACATTAAAACCTCCCACAATGCTGTTTATCGGATGGATTGCCCTTCCTCCAATGATTTCCACGACCTTATTCGCAAAATTTCTCAAAGCAATTCCTTTCTTCCCTTCTTCCTGAAATTTTTTTAATAATTTAAAATTATTGCTTAAGCGAAAAAAATCAGGCAGACTGCAAAAATATAAGTGCAAGGCATGGCTTTGGATAATTTGCGCCGAAAGCATTACTTTTCTTAAACTTTCAACGTATGAAGAGACCTTTAAATCTAAAGCATTTTCAAGCGCTTTTACGGAAGTTAAATTATGCACAACAGGACAGATACCGCAAATACGCGCAGTAATAATCGGCGCTTCATAATAATTTCTGCCGATTAAAATTCCTTCTATCATCCTCGCTCCCTCTTCCACGGTAATTTTTGCGCTCTTAACGTCTCCCTTATCAAGCGCCGCAGAAAAGCTTATATGTCCTTCAAGCTTATTTATTTCATTTATTTTTATTTTCATAAATCAATATTTCCCTCTCCTCAAAGGAGAGGGTCAGGGGTGAGGTTTTTTATTTATTTATAATGTTTCTTATAATATTCTAAATATTCTCCGCTTTTTATTTTCTTCCACCACCATTGATTATCCCTAAACCACTCAAAGGTCATTTTTAAACCATTTTCAAGATTTACTTCTGGTTTCCAGCCCAATTTTCTTATTTTATCGGAATTAACCGCATAACGCTGATCATGCCCAGGTCTTAAATTATTAACATATTTTATTAAATTTTCGGATTTACCGGCTAATTCTAATATTTTTCGGGTAAGTTCTAAATTAGTTATTTCTCTTTCAGGCGTAACTCCTATATTATATATTTCACCAAATTCTCCTTTATGAAACACAGTCTCTATCGCGCTGCAATGATCGGTAACATATAGCCAATCCCGCATCTGCGTTCCTCCGTCATATACAGGAAGTTCTTTATCTTCTAAAGCATTAGTAATAAATAACGGAATAATCTTTTCAGGATAATGATATGGACCGTAATTATTTGACGCCCGCGTAATCATTACCGGTAATTTAAATGTCCTGAAAGCGGCAAGTACCTGTAAATCCCCGCCTGCTTTACTGGCGGAATAAGGACTGCTTGGGTGCAATAAATCATCCTCTTTAGAATATCCTTTTAAAATATCGCCGTAAACTTCATCTGTTGAAATCTGTAAATATTTTTTAATGCCATTATCTTTAACTGCTTGGAGTAAAACATAAGTTCCTTCAATATCAGTCTTTATAAAGGCGAGCGGATTATAAAGCGACCTGTCAACATGGGATTCAGCGGCAAAATTTATTATGCCGTCCACACCTTCTCCTATCGCATTTTTTACATCTTCAGCATTTGCAATATCCCCTTTAACAAATTTATACCTCACTTTATTTCCCTCCCCTTTGAGGGGAGGGTTAGGGAGGGGTTTTCTCCCATATTTCTCCTCAACATCCTTTAAATTATCCAAATTTCCCGCATAAGTTAATTTATCCAGATTAACGATTTCGTAATCAGGATATTTTTCTAACATGTATCGTATAAAATTGCTACCGATAAAACCGGCGCCGCCTGTTATTAGTAAACGCATATTCTCAAAAAACTATAAAACAAGAAAACAAAAAACAATATCTCAATAATTAGTGTTTATTAGTTTTCTTATTTAATTTTTACTCATTATTCATTCTTTAACATTATCTTATCACATTCTACTGCAAATGTGAAGGATAAAAATTTGACTTTACTAAAGCATATTGATAAAATCGTATTAACTAATATTCATAATTCTTGATTCATAATTCATAATTCTTTCCACCTATGCAATATATCGCCGACTTACATATACATTCAAAATATTCTCGCGCCACGAGCAGGGATTTAACTCTGCCTAACATAGAAAAATGGTGCAAAATTAAAGGTGTAGACATTATTGCCACCGGCGATTTTACGCATCCGGATTGGTTTAAAGATATTTCGGAACAGCTTGAACCGGCGGAAGAAGGGTTGTATAAACTTAAAAAAACACACCCCTTACCCCTCTCAAGAGGGGAAATTTCATGGTTTAATGAAAAACGACCAGTCAGGTTTTTATTATCCACGGAAATATCACTCATATATACAAAAAATGATAAATGCCGACGGCTTCATCTTTTAATTTTTGCTCCGTCCATAGAGGCAGTGAACAAAATTATTGTTCACTTAGAAAAAATCGGAAATCTCCATTCTGACGGACGCCCAATTTTAGGATTAGACGCCGAAGAACTTGCTAAAATTGTTTTAGATAAATCAGATAAATGCATGATAATTCCAGCCCATGCATGGACTCCATGGTTCGCGGTTTTCGGTTCGAAATCGGGTTTTGATTCCTTAGAAGAATGTTTCGGTGAAATGACAAAACATATTTATGCGATTGAAACAGGACTTTCTTCAGATCCCGCGATGAACTGGCAATTAAGCCAGCTTAATAACATAACCTTAATATCAAATTCCGACGCTCATTCGCCGTCTAATATTGCCAGGGAAGCAAACATTTTTGACTTCGCCAGTTTGAGCTACGATGAAATTTATAACACTATAAAAAATAAGGACGCGAAAAAATTTTTAAAAACGATTGAATTTTTTCCAGAAGAAGGCAAATATCATTTTGACGGCCATCGCGATTGCAATATAAGTTTTACGCCGGAAGAAACAAAAAAACATCATGGAATTTGCCCTGTCTGCAAAAAGCCGCTGACATTGGGAGTCGCGTATCGGGTAAATATTTTGGCGGATAGGCATCCTGAGACGAAGCAATGCCCCCCTGTTAAGCTATCGGCAGTTTCATCCCCTCAGGTGTGTGTTACCAGTATCCCCTTTATCCACCTCGTTGGCTTGGAAAAAATAATCGCCGAGTCAAAAGGCATCGGCGTAAAAAGTAAAGCTGTTCAAAGTGAGTACAAAAATTTAATTAAAAACTTCGGCGCCGAATTAAATATTTTAATGAATGTGCCGATTGAGGAATTTAAAAGCAAAAATATTAATGATAAAATTACAGAAGGCATCCGCCGCGTCCGCGCTAAGAATTTACACATTAAACCAGGGTATGATGGAGTTTATGGAAAAGTGAAAATATTTAATAAAAATGCAAGTAAGGGAAAAAATCAAATCCATTTACTATAGATTTAATAATTTAATAAATCCCATATGTCATGCTTTGCCACTCATATTCGCTTTGCGAATGACTTAAAAACAAAATATAAAATAAAAAATTTAAACGAATATTTTTCCGGCGCAATTTATCCTGATAGCAGATGGTTATGCGGAATACGCCGCAGTTTAACGCATAGTAAAAAAATTTTGGCTTCCGATTTCGCAAAAACAGATTTTAAAAAAGGCTGGAAAACGCATCAAATTTGCGATGATATATTTGATATAAAAATAAAAGAATTATTAAATGATTATTCTTTAGTTTCCAAAAATGCTGATAAAGAATGGGCGATGCTTACTTCTGTTAAATTTATCCAGGATATTTGCGATATAAAATATTTTAAACTTCAAAAATATCTCCAGTACCTCACCTATGCATATAATCCTAATGGCGAGGACATTGATAACGTAACTGAATATAACCATCATATTATAAAACTCTATAAAAATAAAAAAAATCCCGAAATACAGGATTATTGCGGAATATTAAAAATTTTCGGAATTAGCAAATATAAAGTATCTGAAATTTATAAAACTTGCGAAAAATTAATACAGGATAAGAAAATAACTGAAAGGATTAACAATCTTTATAGTGACGGACTAAATTTTTTTAATAAAATTTAAAATTATTCCCCTCTCATCCCTTTCAATACCTCCAAATTTCTCTTATCATCCCCGTCAATTTTATATGGGGTTTCGGCGATGACGTTTAACCTCCTTTGTGATTTCGCAAACTGGATAACTGCTTTAAGCCCCTCAATCCCGATCTTCCCTTTTCCAATATCCTCATGCCGATCAGACCGCGAGCCTAAATCAGTTTTAGAATCATTGCAATGTATTAATTTAAGTTTCTCAAGACCGATCTTCTTATCAAACTCAGTGAACACATTTTTTACTCGCTGGGATGTCCTCAAATCATAACCCGATTCAAAAGCATGCGCCGTATCAAAACACACTCCGATTTTTTTATTCTTTATCTTTTTAATAATATCTCCAATCTCATCAAAAGAATCGCCGATTATTGCGCCTGCGCCGGCGGAAATTTCTATAAGTAAATCCGCTTTTCCCTCATAACCTTCCAGCGCTAATTTCAAGCCCTGAATGGTTTTCTCAAAAGCTTCTTCTTCGCCCAAATCCTTTGCGCTCCCAAGATGGGTAATAACATATTTCGCGCCGATTAAATTTGCGGTTTCCAATTCTTTTTTAATGGCGTTAACTGAACCGTAAAATATTCTGTTATTGGATGAGCCAAAATTTATGTAGTATGGGGAATGGATATAGTAATCGCGAAATCCATATCTTGCGCACTCTTTTTTAAAATTATCCGCAATGGCATCTGCTAATTTAGCCCCATAATCTCCGCCATGCGGGCTTTTTGAAAAGATTTGAAAACATTCGCAACCTAAGTCAGACGCTCTTTTAGGCGCTTTATCTATTCCGCCCGCGATTGATACGTGAACGCCAATCCTCATAGTTAAAAATTAAAAGTCAAAAGTTAGAAGTAAAAGTAAAAGTTTAAAATATAAAAACATTATTAATAGTGGTATTACTTTTAATAACCAAGGTATAAGAAACAATAATTAAGCAATAACTAATAATCATTCCAATAACTTCAAAACTGGAAATTTTCCAGTTATTGCTCATTGGGTATTGAAATTTGTCTGGTTATTGTATCTTGCTATTGGTTATTTATGGGTTGTGGAGTACAATTTAAACAATTATTTTTTCCACTCTACTTTGGACTTTGGACTTTTAACTATTGTGTTTCCCACTTATGATTAACGACTTCGTCGGTTAACCGTTCTGCTTCTTTTGTAAGCCAAGGCAACTCGTTTTTTTTATCAAATAGTAATTTAAGCCATAAAACGATCGCCTTAAAAATATCTTCTAATTCATCCTTTAACTTTTTCGCTTGAATCTTATTTACTATAACATTGCGCAGATTATAAGATTCTTTTATGATTTTATCAAATTTACTGCTATCAATGCCTGCAATTTCTTGCAATTTTAATTTTATCGCTTCCCTATTCCCGTCATCAGGTCTATTTAGAATAATATCACGGAAAAAATCTCTTACTTGCTCGCGCAAGAGTTCTTCTTTGTTTTTTTCAAGCTTTGTTTCCTGAGGCGCTGCAGTTTTAGAAATTTCAGGTATTGTTTCCTTATTAGCCGCTTCCTTTATCCTAAGCTCTTCAAGATTTTGTTCCACGGCTTGAATATTATCAGTTTGCGTTCTGGGCAACCGATAAGTTTCATTTCCATTTTTTCCCGCCTCCCGCGGCACTTCCCATTTTTTTAATTTATCTTCCATATAATTAAAATTTCGTTAAAATAATACAGATAAGCGGCGCGTCATCCTGAGCGACGGAGGAGTGAAGGATCCCATGGCTTACATTACCATCCAAAGTCCATTCTACGCTAACCATGGGATTCTTCGTCTTTCTGGCGCTCAGACTAAGAATGACGCAAAGAAACTAATTAACTAATCACTAAGCCCTGATCTTCTTACTCCAAATGCACCTTTTTTATCACGTCATCAACCTTTTCTTTTAAAGCTGCCCAACGAGACAATGTTGGATCTTCTTCCATTATTTTTTCCGCCTCGTTTTTCGCCAATTTAATTATATCATAATCGCCCATATTTGCAATTTTTAACTCGGGAATTCCTGATTGACGAACGCCATAAACCTGACCCGGGCCTCTGAATTGCAGATCTTTTTCCGCGAGTGCAAATCCGTTATTGCTTTGCTCAAGCGCGGACAGCCGTTCATAACTATTTTGTCCTGTGGATTCGCTAAAAAGAAAGCAATATGATTGAAAATCGCTCCGTCCTACTCTTCCGCGAAATTGATGGAGCTGGGCAAGACCGAAATGGTCGGCACCCTCAATTATCATAACTGTGGCGTTTGGGATATCAACGCCGACTTCAACCACTGATGTGGAGACCAAAATCTGAATTTCATTTTTTGCAAATTTTCCCATCACTTCGTCTTTTTCTGCTGATTTTAATTTTCCGTGAAGCATTCCGATTGATAATTCCTTAAATATTACATCATTTAATTTTTTATATTCCTCAGTTACTGATTTAAAACCAAAATTATCCGAAGGATCAATTAACGGACATATCACGAACGTTTGCCGTCCATCTTTTATCTGATTTCTTATAAAATCATACGCTTTTTGGCGATTTTCAGCTGCCACGACTTTTGTAATAATTTTTTTTCTGCCTGCAGGCATTTCATTGAGAATAGATAAATCAAGATCGCCATAAATCGTAAGGGCTAAAGATCTTGGAATTGGGGTTGCGGTCATAGAAAGAAAGTGCGGCATAATAGTTTTATCGCCTGATTTTTCACGAAGTATCTTTCTTTGCTCAACTCCAAATCTATGCTGTTCATCAATAATTGCCAGCCCTAAATTTTTAAACTCAACTTTTTCCTGCAGTAATGCGTGCGTTCCGATTATAATATTTGCTTCGCCGTTTTTTATCAATTCTAAAACCTTAGGTTTTGTGAGGTTTTTTGAGGTGTTGGGGTTATTTTCGTTTTGGACATTATTTATGATCTCGTCTTTCGCAGTTTCCAGTTTCCCTGCCTGCGTAGACAGGCAATTGTCAATTTCTAATATTTCTCTCTCTGTTTTATTCATAATTCTTAATTCTTTATTCATAATTCCTCCCAGTTTCCTCTCCGTCCTTGTCAATAAAACTGTTTGAACACTAAAATTGTTCATTAACCTGCTTAAACTTTCAAAATGCTGGCGGGCTAAAATTTCCGTCGGTGCCATCATAACCGCCTGATAATTATTTAAAGCCGTATTATACATAGCCATAGCGGCAACTATCGTTTTTCCGGAACCGACATCCCCCTCCAATAAGCGATTCATAGGACGAGTTTGTTCAATATCTTTGAAAATCTCCCACGCCGCTTTTCTTTGCGCCTCTGTTAATTTAAACGGCAATGACTCCACAAAACTAACAATGGATTCTTTTTTAAATCCGAGCGCGGAGGATTTTTTATTTTTTAAATTATGTTTAAGAATTTGCGATTGAAGTTGAATTAAAAATAATTCGTCAAATTTTAGCCGTCGTTTCGCTTCTGCTAAAATATTTTCATCGGTTGGAAAATGTATTTCTCTTAGGGCTTTTGAAACGGGTAAAAAATTATATTTCTTAATAATATTATCTGGCAGAAATTCTCCCATCTTATCAGCCAGATCAACGACTATATTTATTAAAGTTCTAATCTGCTTTTGCGTTAAATTTTCCGTCACGGAATATATAGGGACTAGTCTTCCCGTATGTATCGTTTCGCGCGCGTATCCCAACTTTTCATAAGAAGGGCTTGTCATCTGAATTCCATAATAATCGTAATCAACCTTCCCTGCCAACGACACATAATCGCCTATTCGCAAGGTCTTAGTTAAAAACGGCTGGTTAAACCAGACCGCTTTAATAGTTCCCGTATTATCCGTTATCATCGCTTCAGTTATAATTTTTCTTTTGACAGGGCTTCTTCGGTTATTTATTAGATCAATTCGCCCCTGAACGCTTGCCGTCAAGCCCGGTTTCAGGTGGGAAATACTTAACACCTCACTAAAATTATCATATCTGAAAGGGAAATAAAATATTAAATCCTCTGCTGTTTCTATACCCAGTTTTTTTAATCTTCCGGCCGTGGCTTGTCCGATTTTTGATATGTTTTTGACTGGAGTGGATAAGGAATACATGAGTGAGTTATAAAGTTATAAGTTTTTAAAGTTAAAAGTAAAGCGAGTCTATACTTTATAAACTTTTAACTTTATAAACTTTTGACTAAAACAGTGCCCTCGAGAGGAATTGAACCTCTGTTATAGGATCCGCAATCCTACGTTCTATCCGTTGAACTACGAGAGCGGGATTAATTTTAGATTTTAGATTTATGATTTTTAGATAACTTATTACTGCAAATCTAAAATCTAAAATCGTCAATCTAAAATTTTAACCATCTTCCCATCGCGTCAGTTATAGATTCACCTGTTCTATCAAGATCTTCCTCAATATTTTCCTTTAAAATTTTTCTTATTTCATTAGGATTCTCGTCTTCCAGTAATGCCGAAAACCTCGGTTTTAATTTTGACTTAAACTCAAGATATAAAATCTTTACATGCGGCGGCTCATATACAATGCTAAAATTTCTAATATCCTTAAACGGGAAAAAATCACGGCTCACCAAAATTCCCATATTTGTTATTGCAAAATGTATTTTTCGCGGTTCCTTTTTTTCCCTCATTAAAATTATCATAACAACCATAATAATAATTACGGCAAATAAAAAATTAAATGTTACCACTGAATAAACTAAGAATAATGCCGTAACAATGACGGCAAAAACATACCATCTTGCGCTTTTATCATATTTAATAAATTCAGGAAAATTCCATGAAATTAAAGTTTCCCCTTTTTTAAATTCTTCGCGGATATTATCAGTTTGAGACATAAATATGAATAATCAAGAATTATGAAGTAAGAATTAATTTTCTTCTTTTCGTTATTAATAACAATAAAATACCTGCTAAACTATTAATTCTTGCTTTTAATTCTATTATTAACCAACATATTTGCAAATTGGAATACTTGAGTATTGATAAAAATAGCTTTAATTGCGTATCCTTTACAAATTCCTTATCATTTGCTACTATTTTAATAAGAACCATATAGGTTATTTATTTTAATAATAGCTTATTTTTTTATTTTTTACAACTGGCGACTTCTACATTTTAGACCTTTGACTTTATACTTTTGATTAATTCGGAGAGATGGCTGAGTGGCCGAAAGCAGCACACTGCTAATGTGTTGAACTTTAACCGGTTCCGTGGGTTCGAAT
>JAZDMY010000116.1:0-4731 GCA_043800435.1 bacterium | reverse complement strand
CCGCCGAACGCGACCGGGACTTTGCATTTAGGGCATGCGGCAATGCTTGCGCTTGAGGATATTTTAATTCGTTATCATAGGATGAAAGGCGAACGAACTTTATGGGTTCCGGGAACGGATCACGCGTCTATCGCGACACAGACAAAAGTTGAGAAAATTATTAAGGGAGAAGGAACGAATCGCCATGAACTCGGACGGGAGAAGTTTTTAAAACGGGTGGAAGAATTTGTGGAGGGTTCAAGAAATACAATAAGAAATCAGATAAGAAAAATGGGTTCAAGCTGTGATTGGTCGCGGGAGGCGTTTACTTTTGATGAAATTCGCAATAAGGCGGTGCGCGAGGTTTTTAAAATGATGTATGACGATGGTCTTATATATCGCGGAGAGCGTATCGTAAACTGGTGTCCGCGATGCCATTCAACACTCGCGGATGATGAGGTAGAATATAGGGCGCAAAGGGCGAAATTATATACATTTAAATATAGCAATGATTTTCCATTTACTATTTCCACAACCCGTCCTGAAACAAAATTAGGCGACACGGCAGTCGCTGTGAACCCCAAGGACGAGCGATATAAGGAATATATAGGTAAAACATTTGAAGTTGATTTTTGCGGTATAAAATTAAAATTAAAAATAATCGCTGATCGCGGAGTTGATATGGAATTCGGAACAGGCGCGGTCGGAGTTACGCCTGCCCATTCTATGGTTGACTGGCAGATGGCGCAAGAAAATAATTTAGAGATAATAAAAGTTATAGATGGGGATGGAAAAGTTAAAGACGGGTTCGGCGAATTTTCAGGACTCACAGCTGAAGAAGCGAGGGAAATATTAGTGAACAAACTAAGTGTTCAATGCCTGATTGAAAAAGAAGAAGAGATAGATAATAAGCTTTCAGTGTGTTATAGATGTGATACTGCGGTTGAGCCGTTGCCTTCTTTGCAGTGGTTTATAAGCGTGGATAAGGAAATTTCAAAATTCGGAAAATCAATAAAGGAATTATGTTTAGACGCGGTGCGGACAGGCGTGTTTGGGCGCGATAAGATTAAGATAGTGCCGGAAAGATTTGAGAAAAATTATTTCCATTGGATGGAAAATTTGCGCGATTGGTGTATTTCGCGCCAAATTTGGTATGGGCATCAGGTGCCGGTGTATTATAAGTTAAAAGCTTGTCCTGAGCTTGCCGAACGGATTAAAAGTGAAAAAGCATGCCCTGAGTTTGCCGAAGGGTTAAAAGTTGGGGCGCAGGATATTTTTGTAGGAGTGGAGGCACCGGGGAAACACACCCCTAAACCCTCTCAAGAGGGGAATAATAATGAAGAATGGGTGCAGGATACGGATACGCTGGATACTTGGTTTTCTTCAGGGATGTGGACATTTTCTACGATGGCGCATAAGCCGGAGGAAATTTGGTCGGAAAATGGAAAATTAATAATTGATAACGAGGACTTTAAAAATTATCATCCGACTGCGGTTCTTGAAACCGGATATGATATTATCTTTTTTTGGGTTGCGCGAATGATTATTATGACAACTTATGCGATTGAAGATATACCTTTTCAGGATGTTTATTTGCACGGGCTTGTTCGGGATGATAAGGGCAGAAAAATGAGCAAGTCATTAGGAAATGTTATTGATCCTTTAGATATGATAAAAAAATACGGCACGGACGCGGTGCGGCTTGCGTTAGTAGTAGGAACATCGCCGGGCAATGATATGAATTTAAGCGAGGAAAAAATCGCAGGATTTAGGAATTTTACGAATAAATTATGGAATATATCTCGATATGTAATTTCAAATTTTAAATTTCAAATTTCAAAAGAATTTCAAAATTCAAATGATAAAATTTTAAATAGTGATTGTTTAACTTTGGCGGATAAGTGGATTTTAGAGAAATTAGATAATGTGATAAATAGTGTTACCGCGGATATAGAAAATTACAGGTTCTCGCAGGCGGGAGAGATCTTACGGGAATTTACTTGGAATGATTTTGCCGACTGGTATATAGAAATTAGCAAGTTTGAAGAGAATGAAAATAAAGATAGGGTTTTGAAGTTTATTTTGCGTGCTTTATTAAAATTATGGCATCCATTAATGCCGTATGTTACGGAAAAAATTTGGGAGGAAATGGGAAATGATAAAATGTTGATAGTTGAAAAATGGCCTGAATTGTCATTCCGAACGGAGCCATCCGAAGCCTTAGCGAAGGATGGCGAAGCTGAGGAATCTGTTTTGGCAGGAAAAAACTTTAATATAATAATAGACATTATTAAATCAATCCGAAACGCGCGATCGCAGTATAAAATAAATCCGTCTCAGAAAATTAAGGCGGTTATTTACGCGGGGCATCTTAAAGAATTAATAGAATCCCAGAGTGAAATAATAAAAAAATTAAAAACTGGAATTGAAGAACTGGAAATAAAAAAAAAGCGGGGAGAAAATTAAGGACGCTATTTATATTACGACCGACGGGGTTGAGATATGTTTAATTGTTCCTGATTTTGATTTTTCAGCAGAGGAGAAAAGATTGGAAAAAGAAATAAAAGAACTGGAAATCCGGATTGAGGGATTAAAAAAACGTTTAGCGAACACGGATTTTGTTCAAAGGGCGCCGAAAGAAATTGTGGATAAGGAAAAAGAAAGACTTAAGGCATGGGAGGATGAAATTGCGAAGATGCGATAGCAGTTAAACCACCTCGGGTGATAACGAATAAACACGAATTTAGAACTAATTAACACGGATCGCTAATTATATATGGATAAATTTAAAATAAAAAATGAAGATGAAGGAAAACGGCTGGACATTTTTTTAAAAGAAAATTATCCTGATTTATCGCGGAGTTTTTTGCAAAAAAAAATAAAAGAAGGCGAGATTAGGGTGAACGGGGAAAGTTCAGCGGTGCATAGGTTTTTGAAGGAGGGGGATTTTGTTGAATCAGGAATCAGGAATCAGGAATTAGGAATTGGAGTGGAAGGGAAACACCTATCATTCGCTAAAGCTACGGAGGGCAAGAAAATTAAGAAATTAGCGTCTTGTAGATTGGATATTATTGCTGAAACGGATGATTATTTGGTTATAAATAAGCCGTGCGGGTTAGTTGTGCATCCTGTGAAACCACCCCTGACCCCTTCCTGCGACAAGCTCAGGACAGGCTCTTGTAAAGGAGGAGAAACTCTGGCAGATATTTTATTGGGGAAATATCCAAAGATTACGGGAGTGGGAGATGAACCGGAGAGGCCGGGGATCGTTCATCGTTTAGATAAAGAGGTCTCCGGCGTTATGGCAATCGCAAAAACACAGGAAATGTTCTTGCATTTAAAAAAGCAGTTTCAGGATAGGACGATTAAAAAAGAATATGTTACTTTAGTTTACGGAGACGTGAAACAGCCGGACGGGGTTATAAATTTTCCGATCGGAAGAAGCAAAGATGAAGGTACGAAAATGGCGGCGCGGCCATTAAATCAGGGAGGTCGTGATGCAATAACTGAATTTACCGTTATAAAACATTTGGCTAAATGGACATTGCTTTCCGTCCATATTAAAACCGGACGGATGCATCAAATTCGTGTTCATTTGAATGCGTATGGCCATCCTGTTGTGGGAGATGAGATATACAAACCGAAAAAATTAAAGCCGACTTTAAAATTCGGCGACAGATTATTTTTGCACGCGTGGCATTTAGGATTTACAGATCTGAGAGGCGAGTGGAAAGAATTTGAGGCGCCATTGCCGGAGGAGTTTGCGCAGATATACGCGGATTAGAAAGCGAATTAACGCGAAGAAAGACAGCCATATCGGCTGTTTTTTTATTATAATTGACATTTAGTAATTGGCGAATTACTATAAAGGCAGTACATTTTTTGGGAGGGAAATTTAAGAAGAGGAGGTTCTTTGAAAATGGAAAAACATTTAATTAAAAAGTGGTTTAAATTTTGGTGGGAAGTTAGGACATTTCTTTGGATGTGTTTTAATTTAAAAAAACTTCAAGATATACTGCAGGAATATGATTCCATTGAAGTTATTTTAAAAAAAATTGATCGCGAAGATGAATCAGCATTTTTAAATAATGCTAAAATTTTTGTGGTGAATTTTTATTTTAATAAAGTTAGCACATTTTTGAAATGTGATGACGGAAAGCTGCCTGAATTTGTAATGAAGCGACTTAATATCATAACGGCTGAGATAAAATGTATTATTGAAATTATTGATTTAGGGAGTAGAGTAGCTAAAGCTACTGTCCATTTCCCGCCGAAGGGAGAGAAAAATTTTAATTGGCTTTTTAAGAGTTGAGAGGTGAGAAATGAGGGAAATATTTTGCAATATATTAGCATTTTTAAAGTTATATAAGGTTTTTTCGATAAAAAAGAATGGTGGATTAGATTTATTTGAAGGGACTGTGATCATAATATACGGTGCAAAATTTTCTTTATTCAAATCCTCATGCCCGCCCTTACCAAGAGTTTTAGCAATAATGAAAAATGGGGTGGAAATGAAGGTGCATGCTATTATTGGGATAGCGAGAGGCGAAGAAAAGGTGATTATACTTTTTCCCCGCTGAGGCATCTTTAATGTGGAATAAAACAAAGGGCGTGCTGGTCGTAAAGATTAGCCGCCCTTTTACATTTTTAAAATGGTTTAGAGCGCGTACAATAGTTGGTAAAGTGGAGAAAAGTTGTGCTGCCGAAAAATCCCCCCTGCCCTTCTTCAAACAGGCTTCTAAGAAGTCCTTT
>JAZDMY010000109.1:0-2716 GCA_043800435.1 bacterium | reverse complement strand
TGTAAAGACACTATTAATTTTACATCAACCAAATTAAATACCTACTTCACATTAACCTTTATCGTCTTCGGTTTTGCTTCAGGAGCTTTCGGAATTGTTATCTTTAAGATGCCATTTTCATAATTAGCTGCCGCCTTATCTCCTATAACATGCGTTGGAAGCGACACCGAGCGATAAAAACTTCCTCGTCGGACTTCTTTCCTGTAATAATTTTTTTCATCAACTTCAGTTTTCTTTTCCATATCGCCTTGCATAGTTAAAACATCATTTTCAATTGAAATATCAATACCTTTCGGGGAAACGCCGGCTAGCGGCGACTCAACATAAACATTGTCTTTATCCTGATAAATATCAACAGCCGGCATAAATCCTTTGGCAATAGACGGAGGAAAATCGCTGAATAATTTCTCCATCTCGTCAAAAGGTTCTAACATTGGCGACCATTTTATAATAGCCATATAATTTTTTATTTTTGATCAAATTAAGTTGTCAATTACGACAAATTAAATCTGATCTGCTTTATTTTAATTAAAAGTCCAAAGTTAAAAATTAAAAGTAAAATATTAAAGTCCTAAAATATTGCACTCAAATTTAGTTAATTTATAATCTTTAACTAAACTTTATAACTTTATGAACTTTATAACTTTCAACTCACTATAACCCTCGCCGCCTGTATTACTTTGCCGTGCATCGTATACCCCGCCCTTACTTCTTTAATTATAATATCATCTCCTTGAGTTCCCCCTTTTGTAAAGGGGGTAAGGGGGATTTTTCCTTCTTCACCTTCTTTTCTTTCCTTGCCCGCCGCAGCTTCAGCGGAGGAGGAAGCGAAGGCGGATTCTCTCCCAACCGCTTCATGCAACTCAGGATTAAATTTCTCTCCAACCGTTTTTATCTCTTCAATTCCTAAATTTTTTAAAATATCCTCAAATTGCTTTTTAATGTGCATAATGCCGATAACCCAGTCCGCATTTTTTTCACTTTCAGGTATATGCATGACCGCTAATTTAAAATTATCAAGCACAGGCAAAAGCTCTAAAATTAAACCCGCATTAGCAAATTTAATTAAATCCTTATACCTCTGTTCCGCTTCTTTTTTTAAATTCATATAGTCGGCTTTAGCCCTTTTCCATCCGTCTAAATATTCTGCCATTTTTTTCTCCGCCGCCTCTAAATCAGATATTGATTTTTCACATTCCTCTTCCTCTTTTTTTATTTCTTCATCATTGATATTTTTTTCATCGGACATACAAATTCTTAATTTTTGACTTCAAAATTTAAGATCTTCCATGTAATTCTAAAATCTTAAATCTTAAATCTAAAATATTCAACCAATCATTGAATTTATTAAGATTGACTCATTAAATCTCTGGCATACTCCACCAGTGCTGTATTTTTTCCATAGTCCATCCTCATCGGGCCAAGCATACACATTAAAATATCTTTATCGTCAGGCTTAAATTTAGTTATTATTGCGCTGCAAGAACGGTCAAAAGGATTATCCGCACCGATTAAGATATTAGCGCCCTTAGTTTCCGCGGCATATGAATTATAGCACTTATAAATTACCTCATCCATTCTGTCAATAACCTCCGATAAACTGCATACTAGCCTATGTTCGGAAAATTCCGGTTGCGCAAATAAATTTGAAATACCGGTATAATAAATATCCATAGCGCCAAAAGCGATTATCATTATTTCATTTGATTCTTGCGCTATCTTTTTCGCGATATTTTTTATCTTTACTTCGCTGTCATCATTTTGCATTAGAATTTCTTGCAATTTTTTTTTCACCGCCAGATTTACATCTCTTTTCTTATCCATATTCCCCGCATAAAATTTATATCCATTTTCAGTCGGCACGCGCCCGGCTGAAGTATACGGCTGGTAAATATATCCTTCTTTTTCAAGTTCCATCATCTCGTTTCTAACTGTTGCCGTAGAAACATTCAACTTATATTTTTCTACTATCAAACCTGACCCAACCGGCTCTGCTGAATCTATATACTCCTCAATTATTGAATTTAAAAGATTACTTTTGCGGTTGTCCATAATTATTAGCACTCCATCATCTTGAGTGCTAAAATTAGTATAACATAAAAAATATGAGTGTCAAGAGATCTATTTCAATAAAGCAAGGAAACAAAAAAAAGAGGCAAGAAATTAAGTATCTTGCCTTAGAAATGAACAATTTTATAAAAATTTAAACTATAAATTTTGCAGAATAATCCATTTTATATCATCGGAAGTTTCTACTTCCATATCCGATGGCGTGATCAAAGTTATAATTTTTCTAAAATCAGGTATTATCCGTCTTGCACCACGAAAATTTTCATTATTTACAAAAGATGATACTGAATGTTCAAAAACGCCTTTCCCGATTTTCCTATAAATACAATGTATTATACTACCCTCACTTGTCGCGATAGCTACATGTCCGACACCATCAGATGCGTTATCAATAAAATTATACTTATTGCCTTTAAAAAACAATAAATCTCCTGCTTGAATGGCATCAATGCCAACGGATTCCCCCATTTCACGCTGTTGAACTGTAAACTTTGGCAGCCAAATGCCAATTTGTGAATATAACCACTTCGGAAAACTGGCGCAATTAAAAACTGCAGGCGCATCCTTAATACTAGCACGTCGGAGATACCTGCCTTTACCGACACATTTGCGCGCCATTCTAATAATGTCAACATTTATTTTTTTA
>JAZDMY010000127.1:0-2801 GCA_043800435.1 bacterium | reverse complement strand
ATATTCTGCCATCTCTTTCCTGAAATAATCTATTCCCAGTATTTGCGTATGATGGTAGCTATTTAAAAGCCAAAAATATTTTTGCTGATGCGCCTTTAACTTTCTTTCGCGCATTTTTTTATCGCCGATCATCCTTACTTTTAATAAATCCAGCTCTTCCTCTTGATAAAAAGAAAAATCATCCGGCGCTGATAATTTTTCATAAACGAGATTAAAATCTTTTTCATTCTTAATATATTTTTTTAATTCCCGTTCCAACATCCTCTCCCCGCCCCAATTCGCAACTTCCGGCAATGATCCGATATTCCAAAATTCGAATCCTAGAAATTTATTCCATGCGAAAAATAATTTTTTAAATCCATCTTCATCTAAATTTGCAAGATCTTGCGCTGTGATTAAATGATAATATTTCTTAAATTTATCAGTAATATCTTCCCATTTTTCATAATTCTTTTTAAACTCCCGATCATCTAAAATATATTTTTTAAAAACTTCTTCTCCGTTAGCGTATAATTTTTTATAATCAAGAAGGCAATAAAATTTTTCCTCATTTATATATAATAAAAATACCGGCCATCCTGGTTTAAAATCTTTATTAAACTTAAGGCATCCGTGTCCCCAATAATCAGGATAAATGGGCCGCCCGTCAATCGGTCCCCATTGAAAAATTTTATTTTTCGGATTAGGCAAATTTTTCATATACTTTATATTTCCCCTCTTGAGAGTGGTTCCCCCGCCGCAGTCTCCCAGAGTGGACTGCGGCGGGAATTAACCTATAATACACTTCTCATTTTTCATCAAATCATAAAGATTGCCAATTTCAAAATACCACTCTTTCTTTCGCAAACCGCCATTATCATTTAAAATATGATAGCACCGATAAGAAAAATCCTGATGCTTATCTTTCTGCTCATCAGCAGCTTGTTTAAATAAATCACAATATTTAAGATTATCGTCTGTAAAAACAACAATCTTGTATCCTTGTTTATACCTTTCATTTAAATACTTTAAAAACATTTCTTTCGTTTTCGTGTTATATGCGCCGTAGTCAGAAGCCGCATTAATCTTTTTTAAAAATGCCCTGACATCAAACCCAACCCTCGGATTTAGATATTCGGCGCGCCATTCAATCTGCTCAGGAATACCGGAAGTAAACGCCTCATTATTTTTTGCCCATTCTAAAACTTCTTTAAACCCTTTAGCGAGCTCAAGATTTATATGCCATCCTTCCTTATAAGGAATTTCGTACGTCCAATCTATTTCTTTATTTGATAATTCTTCTTTTGCCTTCCCCAGTTTATCCGCCGCCCAGTCCTCATAAGTCTGAAATCCCGTTTTTTCCGAATTCCACTTTTCAGGAAACAATGTACCGCCAAGATCCCAAAGATATAAAATTTTACGCATAAATTATTTATTAATATCCTCCAATAATTTTAAAGTGGCTTTCACTGAAGGATTTTTTGTGTTTTTTAATTTAATCCGCCCTTTGTACTTTTTAAATAAAGGGGTTAAAAATTCATCCGCCCAAGAAGGGGCAAATGTTACCACTCCCTTAAAATCAATTTCAACTTTTTCATCTTTTTTAATGCCAGATAAAGAAGGCTGAAATGCGAAAAAAGCTTCTTTTCCAAGCTGTCGAGATGTTAAAGTTGTGCCAAATTTTTTTACTTCAATTTTCATATTAATATTTTACAGATTTTTACGCCCCGTGGTCTCTGCCACGGGGTTTCCTACCCTGCAGCCCTGACGCCCGGTCTCTGCCGCAGGGAGGGGTTCACTAATCTTTGGTAAAATTTAAAAAATATCTGTGTTAATCCGTTTTTTATCTGTTTATCCGTGTAAGATTTGACTTAAAAGCACAAAATTAAGGGCTTAAATAAGCAAACCTAAAAAAATTGCCAAACTTTAGTATTTTATTATAGTAAAACATCCTTTGATATATAAATCCGACTTTTTTATATTTAACTCGCCGCTATTTTTTTTAATTTCTAATTGGGCATCGCCTGTCTGAAAGAAAAGAGAAATATTCTTATTTGTCATAATGACCTGCCTTACAAATTTTAATCCATTGCCTCTGGCTTCCGGCGCGCGGCCGGAAATAATTTCAGTGAATGCTGTCTTTAATGCTTCTTCATGATTTTTTAGTTCTGGTTTTACCCGCTTTAAAGTTGAAAATATACCTAATCCCCTGTCAGCTAAAACGACTTGCCGCTTATTCAGATCGCAACCGAAAAAAACACCTGAAATATCCGGCCAATTTCCTAAATTATGATCAAAAGAATTATTCCCAATTTCCCCGACGATAGCGGTTATTAAAGGAAAAAATTTTTCTATTTCTACGATTTTACTCAATACATTTTCTAATTTTGCAAGCCGCCCCTGAAAAATATAACTCGTAGGACAATAGAAATCTTCCTGCGGTTCGCGTCCGATTTTATCTAATGCCCACTTTTTAGCAATCCCGGATAAATCATCTAAAGCAAGTTCTATATCAATTCTGCGATAATATCTGTGTCCGCTCGGTTTATGAAACGCGGACAAACGCCCTGATTTATCCCATCGCCGCAAAGTATCTATTGAAATATTCAACATCTCTGCGGCTTCTCCAATTGTTAATAAATTATCTTCCATATTTATAATACTAACATATTTTTAAAATCTATGCAAGGCGACAGTAAATCTATGCAAAATCACTCCAACTTTTGTCCATAATTTCACATCCGTAAAATATGGACATCTGTTAAACTTCCAGCAAAAGAAGGGGGGATATAAGCGCAGAATTTAGCATGCTTAATTAACCC
>JAZDMY010000080.1:0-4127 GCA_043800435.1 bacterium | reverse complement strand
AGAGCGTTTCCGCTTTTCTCTGATTGATTAAGAGAAAACCAAAACAGAAAATTTTTCATATCCTATTAAAAGAAAAAATGGGGGGGCAGAAAAAAATATGAAGCAAGCATATATTCTGCTCTCGTTCGGAAATGTAAAATTCCGCTTTGCTCCATTTTTCATTTCGCTCACTCGTTTGAATATAAAAAATGTAATGAAAAAATTTCTGTTTTGGTTTGCCGTAGCCCCGCAATGGAGTGCGGGATAAACTCCGCGGAGGCAAGCGGAAACGCACCTCATTATTCTGGGTTCTGTTCAAAAAAAGTTAGAATTTCAACCAAAAGGCACAGCTTTTTAATTTAACGTACAGGAATTTCAATATTTTAGCCAAACAGAGCGTTTCCCCCTTTTGCAAAGGGGGATAAAGGGGGTTTTAAATTAGAAGCAAATATGTGGAAATTGAGATGGATTGTCCCACGCGCTTAAAACCCCCCTTGCCCCCCCTTTTAGAAAGGGGGGAATCAAATCACGTTGCGTTATGTGCGCAGCCTAATTTAGGTTTATTTTTTATATATTTATTTTTTTTTTATGATTTTTTCATTAGGGAAGTGGTAGTATGCAGAAAATAGGATGACGATAGGAAAGGGTCCGCAAGAGGCGCCCCCTACATACAAAAAAGTCAGTTCGCTTGCAAATTTTTATTTATTTTGTTATACGGCAACTATTCAAGTTGCAAATCGCTCATTTAAAACAGAAAGGGTTTTTATGAAAACAGAAAAAAAAGAAAAAAGAAAAGAAACGCAAAAAGAAAAGGAACAAGAACAAAGGGTGAGAATTTTACGGGAAATAATTTTTAAAGGCGGTTGTTGTTAAACCTGCTTGGGCTGGCGCAGAACTTGTTTCTGTTCCAGCCCGCTTTATTTTATTTAGGAGGAATTGCATTGAATGAAATTAAAATAAGCAGAATTATTTTAGAGCTGACAAATAGATGCTTTTTAAATTGTCAGGGATGTAAAGTAAGAGGAGAGCAGGAATTATCGCTTAGAGATATAAAAAAAGTAATGGAATTTGCAAAAACCGCAGTTAAGGGATATTTGAATATTACGCTTTCCGGGAGAGAGCCGCTATTACATTCAAATTTTCCAGGAGTACTGGATATATTAAAGGATCAGGGATGCAATTACATAACTTTAGGTACAAATGGCTTCCTTTTAAATGAAAAGCATATAGAAAAATTGCGGGAATTTGAGCAAGCAGTTGTTATTTTTATGCTGGATAGTTTAAAGGGGGCAACATCTGTAAAAACGAAGTCATCTTTATTAGACCTTTTAGAGATGCGTATTAAAAATATATCATGTATGGTAAAGATGATTGCTGGAAGTGAAGGGGATATCCCTATAATGTCAGAGGTTCTTAAAATGGCGAGAAATAATGGTTGTGACGGCGTGATATTTTCAACTCAGATACCTGATTGGCCGCTTTCTAAAACTTATAAAGATTTTTATAAGCACTGGTTAGATCAGGTAGCAATTTTGCAAAATCAATATCTGCGCTCAAAAACCTTTCTTGTCCTTACTCCTGATCCGTTAGCCCGTGTGAAGTGTCCTGCTCAAAATTTCCCTTGTCCTATAGGAAAGTCATTTACTGTGATGCCTGAAGGGAAAATAATACCATGCGGCAGTTTTAGAATGGAAGTAGGGGATATTGCGCGAAGAGGATTCTCTTTTGAGACTTTTGCCAATAATTCAGTTATACAAACATTAACATCAGGTATTTTAAAAGGAAAATGCCTGCAGTGCCTTTACAAAGAACTATGCGGAGGCGGATGTTTTGCAAGAAGTGCATTAACGGGAAATGATCTTAATCCGGATCCCGCATGTCCTTATTAAAATTGCATTTTTTATGCGAAAAAGCGGAGTTATTATCCTCCGCTTCTGTTTTTTTATTTAATAAATATAAACATCTGTCCCGACTTCCGCCCAGTCAAAGAGGGTTTTTGCAGGACCGACGCCGAGACGGATGCAGCCGTGAGAAACGGGCTTTCCAAGGTGGTCTGCGCCTTCTTTATAGCCGTTTGGCCATTCAGGAAGTTCGTGGAGGCCGAAATTTTTTCCTTGAATGCCCATCCAGTAAGGCATCCATAGCCCATATGATTTTGACCATGCTTTGGTTGATTTATTGCCAATGGAAAAAGTTCCTTTCGGAGTTGGCATACTAGACTTGCCCGTGGAAACAGGAAATTCTCCCATCCTCACTCCGCCTAAAAAATAATTTAATTTTTGTTCAGCCGTGGAAACCGAGATTTTTTTATCTAATTTTGCGGATGGCGAAGCATCTGCGGGATTAAAGCCATTGTTAATTTCAATCCCGTCTTTGAATCCGTCTTCATCAGTATCCGGATTAGTCGGATCGGTATGGAAATTAAATTCCATCCTGTCCGATAACCCGTCTTTATCATAATCGCTGTCCTTAAGTTTTAATTTATAAGCTGTGAACGGAGAAAATCCGGCGTTTAATTCAACCCAATCATTATATCCGTCGCCGTCGGTATCTTCCTTATACGGGTCGGTATGATATACTTCGGTTTCGTCTATGTCCGGCACCCCGTCGCGGTCAGTGTCAATTTTTTGTTCTGCAAAAACTGGACTTGCCGCGAATAAGAATATAAGTAAAAATATTTTTATTTTTGTTGACATATTTTATATTTAACTGGTATAATTATAGCAGAAAAAAAGAAATTAGTGAATTTGAATATATTTCATTAATTCCTGATTCATAATTCATAATTCTAATCTATGCCTAAAACAGCTGTTATAATTTTAAATTGGAACGGGATGAAGTATCTTCCCGATTGCTTGGGAACTTTAGTAAAGCAAGATTATCCTAAAGAGGATAGGGAATTTATTTTAGTGGATAATGCTTCTACTGACGAGTCCGTTAAATATGCGCAAGAAAACTTTCCGGAAATTACGATTATTAGAAATGATAAAAATTATGGATTTGATAAGGGTAATAATATCGGAATTAAATATGCGCTGGAAAAGGGATATGAGTATATTGTCCTGCTAAATCAAGACACGGCGGTTGATGAGACGTGGCTTCGCGAATTAGTGCGGGCGGCAGAAAGCGATAAAAATATTGGAGGCGCGCAGTCCCTAATGATGTACCATCAGGACAAGGAGAAGGTAAACAGCTGGGGTAATCAATTGCATTTTTTGGGCTTTGGTTTTTGCGGCGGAAATACGGAAAAATTGCAGGAGGATTTTGACTGTAATATAAGGGATATTGATTACGCAAGCTGCACCAGCGTTATTTTTAAATCCTGTGTGTTAAAAGAAATTGGCGGAGGTTTTGATGAAGAATATTTTCTTTATCACGAGGACACTGACATAAGTTTTAGAGTAAGAATGGCGGGATATAAAATGGTATTGGCGCCGAGGTCGGTTATGTATCATAAATATGAATTTTCCCGAAGTATCACAAAATTTTATTATATGGAACGCAACCGTTATAGAATTTTATTGACATATTTTAAATGGCCTACTTTAGTTTTAAATTTTCCGGCGTTTATCGCGATGGAATGCGGGATGTGGCTTTTCGCGATAAAGAGCGGATGGGCAAAAGAAAAATTTCGCGCATATGCATACATGCTGAACCCAAAAAATTTATCCGACATTTTTAAAAAACGCAGGCATATTCAAAAGACGCGAAAGCTTACAGATAAGGAATTTACGAAAAATTTCGCAGGTGAAATAATGTATCAGGAAATTGACAATCCATTACTCCGTTATATCGCAAATCCGATTTTTAAAATTTATTGGAAGATTGTTAAAATGATAATGGTTTGGTAGTTTGCAATACTAACTTTTATATATTTCCACCTTATTCTTAACACTCTCAACCTCAACCTTATCACCTTCTTTAATTTTCCCCTCAATAATTTGCAAGGCAAGATTATCTAAAATTATATTTTGTATTGCCCGTTTTAATGGACGTGCGCCGTAAACAGGATCAAACCCTTCTTTAATTAAAATACTTTTTACCTTCGGCGTAATTTCAATTTTTATATTTTTCTTTGCGAGCCGTTCCTGGACCAAGCGAAGCTGCATATCAACAATTTTTTCAAGGTCTGCTCGTTCAAGCGGATG
>JAZDMY010000057.1:0-13568 GCA_043800435.1 bacterium | reverse complement strand
CTCATCCCTTGAAGGAAAATTCATCCCGCCGTATGCTCCGCAGGTTTCATGGTTTAAAAGATACACGGTTTCTACTTTATGCAGTTCCGCTGAAACCTGCGTATCCCGCATAACCGAATGGTCGTGGTTATCTTTTTCCGGTCTTACTAAATCTAACACGCCTCCCGCGCGTGTCACTAAATCGCAATCAATGTTCAAGCCTTTAATAAATTCCGCCGCATAATTTCGCCCGTCTTGGCGCTGATGCAAGCGAAAGTCCTGGCATGTTATTAGACAAGCATGGCATTTCATAGTTAAGAGTAATTTAGTAGTAATTTAATAGTAATTAGTTACTGTTGAAATAGTGTCCACAGCGTCATCCTGAAGGAGCGATAGCGACTGAAGGATCCCGTGGTTTGGCAGAAAAACGCTGGGATTCTTCGCCCTCCTGGCGCTCGGGCTCAGAATGACGCGACTATTTCAACAGGCACTAATTAATGGCTCGGCTTTTGGAGAGGGAATGGACTGAATTATACGAAACATACCTTCGGTATTTGCGCAGTCAGTTTCATAGTATTTCCCATCAGCGGCTTGTAATTTCAGTCCGTGACAAAATGTCACGACCTCGCCGCCCCCTTCTTTTAATCTTTGTTTTAGCTTTCTCCAATAAGCGCCCGCATCAGCGCTATCAGTCAAAACAGCGCAAATATCAACAACAGAAAACAGCCATTCTTTTTGGAAAATATTTTTTCCTTTAAAAATTGTTATTTGATTAGTTGGATTTAATACGCCCATTAATTTTTAATATAATGTGTATGTTATAATTATTTATCTTTACACTTTTCTATATATTGAAGAGCGGCTTCTTTAGTAAGAAAATTTCCTACTCGCACTTTTTTATTAGGTAAATGGTCAAATGCATGTGATACAGCATCACGAAGTTTATCTTTTACTATAAATTACTCTCCATTTTTTTCAGTGCCGCAATCCGTTCTTCTATCGGAGGATGGGTTGAAAATAATTTTGCCATAAATTTTTTGCTTCCTGAAAATGGATTTGCGATATATAAATGTGCCGTGGCATTGTTAGCATTTTTTAATTGCGGCGCTTGCGAGATTTTTGCCAGGGCGTTTTCTAATCCTTGAGGGTATCTTGTGAGCAATGCCCCGGAAGCGTCGGCTAAAAATTCTCTTTTGCGCGAGATTGCAAGCTGAATTAATTGCGCAATTAGCGGCGTGAGAATTGCCAATACTATTCCGACAATAATTAAAATCATCCCTAATCCGCCATTATCGTTATCCCTTTTCCTCCCGCCAATTCCCCAAAACTGGCTGCGCAGGAAAAAATCGGCTAAAAGGGCGATTGTTCCCACCAGAATAATTACCAATGTCATTATTCTTATGTCATAATTTTTTATATGCGAAAGTTCATGGGCTATAACTCCTTCCAATTCCGATTTTTCCAGCGCCTGAATAATGCCGGCGGTTAAAGCGACTGACGCATGCCCGGGATCTCGTCCAGTAGCAAAGGCATTAAGTCCTGAATCCGGAATAATATAAACTTTTGGCATCGGAAGCCCCGCGGTTATGCATAAATTTTCTATCAACCGCCAGACATAAGGGTTATCCTCCATTTTTATCTCTCGCGCTTTGGCAGTCCATAAAGCCACTTTATCTCCTCTATAATAACTAAAAAGCGCCATCGCCCATGATATGAACAAAGCGATTATTAAGCCATTATAGCCGTATCCTAGGAGTTCGCCGAAAAACCATCCCAGCGCGACAACTACAATTATAAATATGGAAATTAATAAAATAGATTTTCTTTTGTTGGAGTCAATTTGGTTATACATGGGAAAAAGTTTATAAAGTTATAAAGTTGAAAGTTATAAAATAGAAGGAGGACTGCGCGTTCCCTCGCACTCGCCGCAGTCCCTATCGGAGACTGCGGCGGAGAGAAAAAGTTTATAAGATTATAAAGCAGGAAGTTTTAATTTTATAACTTTATGAACTTTAAAAACTTTATAACTTTTAACTAAAACTTCACTTCCACATTCTCTTTTTCCTTCGCATCTGTTATTTCAAAAAATTCTTTTCCTTTAAAACCAAGCGCGTTAGCGATTAAGTTTGTAGGGAATACTTGCAATTTTATGTTATAGTCCCTTACATTGCCATTATAAAATCTTCTGGATGCCTGGATTTTATTTTCTGTATCCGTTAATTCGTCCTGGAGTTTTGCGAAGTTTTCGTTTGCTTTTAACTGGGGATAATTTTCAGCCACCGCGAATAATGATTTTAATGTCCCTGATAAAGCGTTCTCCGCCGCGGCTTTATCTTTTGCCCCTTGCGCGCCTATAGCTTCCGCCCTTGCTTTAGTGACGCTTTCAAAAAGATTTTTTTCATGAGCCGCATAACCTTTTACGGCGTTTATTAAGTTTGGAATAAGATCATACCGTCTTTTTAACTGCACGTCAATATCAGACCATGCTTCATCAGTTCTTGTTTTTGCTTTAATCAAACCGTTATAAACGGCAATAAGCCATAAAATAGCAATAATTATTACTGCCAATACGACCCATAAAATTGTGTTCATAGAAAAGTGAATTATGAATTACGAATTAAGAATCATAGTTCGGATTTTAACTGAATGAATTACTGATTCTTAATTCCGGCTTCTTAATTCCATTATTTTAAAATTCGGATGGGCGCCATTCGCAACGGCGCGTCTAAATCCGTATTGCGTTAGTTTTGTAAATATTATATAATATAAAAAAGAAAGTGTCAAAGTATAAAAAGAGTATGGAGATGTTAAAAAAAATAGATAAACGATACATAATAAAAACGGCATTTTGGTTTTTTATTTTTGCCGTTTTAATTTTAACTTTCTTTTCTTTTAAAAATAATAAGATGGCAAGAGCGGATGAAGAAGATACGATGAGCGGATGGCTTTGGTCCGGAAGCGCAGGATGGATATCTTTAAATTCTACAAATTGCGATAATCTTAATTTAGAAGATCCTGGCACATGCGGCGCGTATGGGGTTGATTATGGCGTCACAATAAATGAAGGGGATGGAAATGTAAGCGGAGAAGCTTGGTCGGAAAGATTCGGCTGGTTATGTTTTGGCAGCACCTGCGGCGACTGGAGTGCGGGGAATGATCCCGAATTAGGAAATCCTCCCGCGGCTGATTTTGACGGCGTAAAATTTTCAGGATGGGCAAATATCTTCGCCTTGGGAGATGAAGGATGGATAAAATTGCAAGGACCTTCTATTTCCGCCGAAGGAAAATCGGGGGCTTCCTGCTTTGATTGCTATTATGATGATGAGCCAAAATGCAAGTCGTGTTTTACAGAAATTTCTCCGCCTGCGGATAATTATGGATTAGTAGGCGATGTATGCTATAATTGCAGCGGATGCGTTACCAGCACAGATCCCTTGCTTCCTGATATTTGCGCCCAATGTTCGGAATGCAATCGTTACGGGATGGTTGTTGATTCTGAAGAAAAGCAAATTTACGGCTGGGCTTGGGGAGGCAATAATGGAAAAGGCATAGGATGGATAAAGCCATATGAAAAAAATGCGCTTTATTCTCCGTTTTCATGGCTCCAGACAAAATATGGAAATATTTATTCCGAGGACTTGGTTTCAGGCAGAAGCGCGCCGCCCGGACGGTTTAATGCCACATATTGCATCCAGGCAACAGGAACCATTACTAATTTTAGAAGTCAGACAGGATGCGAGTTAATCGGCAGCGAAAAGATATCATTCCCAAAGCAATCAAATTTATACACTAATATTTTAGGTAAAATTGATAAAGATGGAATTATAAATGGAAAGTACGGAGATGTTATAATAATATCCAGCCCTTCAAAAACAGAATTTAAGCGGGCGGATTTAATAAGCAAATTATCAGGCAGCTGCGAACTGGGCGGGAAAGTATATTATGTGAAAGGGAATTTAACTATTGATAATACCGATCTTGATTTTTGCAATGGAGATGACGGGAGCGGATTAATTATTATTGATGGAAACTTAACTATAAATAAAAACTTATCTTATGAAGAGGCCGCTGTTTCAGGTATTAAAAAATTAGCTTCAGTCGGATGGATTATTAAGGGAAATTTAAATATATCGCAAGAAGTTAATAATGTTGTCGGCGCTTTTTATGTTGAGGGAAATGACGGGGTAGATGAAAATGCTGCGGTTGATACAATATATGATTCTGACGGCGCACCGGGATCAACGGATGCCAAACTTATTATTTACGGCATGGTTATGGCGACAAAATATAAATTCGGGAGGACATACAAAAGCATTAATGAAGGGTCCGAACAGATTATTTATGACGGGAGAGCGTTGATAAATACGCCACCGGGTATGAAGGATTTAACTAAGTCATTGCCATTATGGAGCGAAGCGGCGCCGTAAATAATTTTTAATTTTTAAATAATGCTTTAATTTTTAATTTTGAATATTGCATGTTAATTTTTTGCCAAAATAACTAATATGCAGGAATTTGAATACCCCCTTTTTTTAAAGGGATTATGCAGTTTGAGAAGGCGTAATTTAAAATTGCCATTTACAAATTAAGACATAGAAGTTATTTAAAAGTTACAAAATTAAAAATTTTAAATTTATAAATGAGTTTATTTAAATCACAAAAACATATATTAGGAGTTGATCTTGGCGTTTCAAGCATAAAGGTTGTTGAACTCGCTCAAGCGAATAAAGGAGCAGAACTCGTTACATATGGTTTCGCTAAATTCAGAGCGGATGATATAAAAAAAGATTCCGCGCTTGAACAGGAAAAAATAGCGGCGATTTTAAAAAAAATTTGCAAGGAAGCGAAAGTTTCCGCAGTTAATGCCATCGCATCTCTTCCTCCATTTTTTGTTTTCACGTCTATTATAAATTTACCTCAGATGCTAAGCCAAGATATTGAAGCGGCTGTTAAATGGGAGGCGAAGAAAGTTATTCCTTTGCCGCTGGATCAAATAGAATTAAAATGGAAAGCGATAAATATAAATCAGTGTCAGGGTAAAGATAGTGAAAAAAATGAAAATAATCAAAAAGAAAAACAGGGGAAAAAGATGCAGATATTATTGACAGGGGCGGCAAAAAAAATAGTTCAGCGATATATGAATATTTTTAAAACAGCAGGTCTTAATTTATACAGTTTAGAAACCGAGTCATTCGCCTTAAGCAGGTCTCTTCTAAATGAAAAAGAAAATTCGGTTGCCATGGTTGTTGATATCGGGGCGTTAAATACAAATATTGCGATAATAAAATCAGGTATTCCATTTTTAAATAAAAGCATAGATGTCGGCGCGCTTACGATAAGTAAATCAATAGCGAACAGTTTAAATATTAATATTGAAAGAGCTGAACAATTCCAGTATGATATCGGAATAACAATTAATAACAAAGATCAGGCAATTCCGAAAATTATTGAAGAATCCCTTGCGGCTATAGTAAACGAAATAAAATACAGTTTTAATTTATATGAAGAATACAAGGGAACAATTTTAAGTCCTGATGACAGAATTGAAAAAATAGTTTTATGCGGAGGCGGAGTTATTATTCCGAATTTGGCGGAATATTTATCTGGGCTGCTTAATATAAAAGTTTATATAGGCGATCCATGGGACAAAGTTAAATATAATGAAGAATTAAAACTCATTCTTCAAGAAATCGGACCTAATTTTCCTGTCGCTGTCTGGCTGGCGATGAGGGATTTGCATTAAATTTTTTATGGATGATAAATTCAAAAATAACATAGCAATATCTGAGGAATCTGATAAAAAAGGGGCTAAAGATGCTCCAGGAAATTTTTGGGATAGATTTAAAAAATTAGCCCGTCGCGATAATAAAGAAAGCGCTAATAAAGATGGCTCATCTGCCGGCAAGGATGTAAATTTTGTATTTTCAGAATATATTGTCCCTCCGAGTAAAGAAGTGGCAAGAAAGGCCGTTATATTTATAACCGCTATTGTTCTTGAGATAGCTGTAATCGCACTTTTATATTTAGCCATGAATGTTCAGGAAAAAGCTTCCTTGAAAAATTTACAAGGAGTGCGGGAAGAAAAAAATAAGATTGATAAAAAAATTGCCGAACTTGGCAATATTGAATTAGAGGCGAGTAAATTGCATGAAAATATTGCTGTCGCTCGCGATATGCTGAATAATCATATTTATTGGGATGAGTTCTTTAAAGTTTTAGAAAAATATACATTATCAGGAGTATATTATGAAACGGCGGATTTAGACAGGAGCGGACAAATAAAATTAGACGCGATAGCAGAAAATTTTGACGATTTAGCGGCGCAGACAGATATTTTCCTTTCAAATAAAGAATATTTTAAGTCAGTTGAAATATCTTCGGTAACCTTGGAGCAAGACAAAAAAACAGGAAAAATAGACGGGGTGAAATTTTTTATAGACTTGGAAGTAAATCCGGATATTTTTTATAAGAAATTATAAATCATAACTGATAATCTTGGGTCATACGTAAATTAGGTGGAGAATGTCATTCCGACCGACCCCGAGTGAAGTTAGAGCAAAGCGAAAACGAAACGAGGGGGAGTGGAGGAATTTGTTGACAGTACCAAATTTGGCGCAATAAAGATTTCCATTCGGCTCCGCTCAGGACAAGCTCTCCACTCACTCATCCCGCAATACTGCGGGATTCGTTCGGTCGGAATGACAAAAGTAGTCCCCCAAAATTGCGTATGATCCATAATCTTTCTATAAATTAATGTTATGACTGATGATAATAAAAAACAAAAAATAATTAATAAACTGCTGAATTTTTTCATAAATTATATTATAATAATAATTTTTGCGGCTGGGGGAGCGCTTTTTATTCTCGCATGCTTTATTTTTTTAATTCCTAAATATAAAAATACTCAGAATTCAATAATAGCTGAGGAAGAAAAAATTAATAAGGAATTATCACAGAGCGGCAGTTATTTGAGTAAATTAATTTCTGAAAAAGAATGGCTTGACGGGGTTGACAGGTATGATTTAGCTAAATTAGATGAAATTTTACCCCAGAAGCAAAGTATTTCAGGTATAATTTCAAAAATAAGCTTTTTAGCCGAAGAAAATAATTTTATTTTGGAAGATATTAAATATGCGCAAGAAAAAAATGCAAAATTAGAAGGAGATTTGCCCGCGGATATTAAAATTTTAAAGATCAATGTAACATTGGGAAACGGGGAATATGCTAATTTTAAAAACTTTTTAAATATGGCGGCGAGAGATGTTAATATAATGGATATTATTTCCGTATCGCTTAAAGGCAAAGGATACGATATGGAAATAATGACATATTATAAATAGTGGCTGTTGAAATAGCTGTGATTTCCCTTGGGGACTGTCCCTGATTAGAACGACTATTTCAACAATAACTAAATAAGGGCATAAATCATATGGAAATAAACGGATTAAAATGGATGAAGAAAAATTTTATTATGCTGGGGATAGCTTTTTTATCCTTAATCATTGCTTTAATCGCGCTAAAGTCGCATTTTTCTGTTGATGAGCCGCAAGGTATTGATGATAGTATCGCTGCTGAAGAATTTATTTCCGAAGATGCGGCTGGCAGGAATAATATGTCTGAAAATATGTCCGATGATGCCGTATTCGGGACTCAAGAAATTTCACAAAAAAATTTATCATCAAATATTGGCGCTGATAATTCTAATTCAGATTTATTTAATAAAAAACAATTTGTGATTTTAAAAAAATACGTATCTGAAATTGCGGTTACACAAAATCAGATAATTACGGAAGATGAGATTATTCCGCCAGCCGTTAAAAATATCACCATTGATGACCCTGGAATCGGAGATAGGTTAAATATATTTTGGGAAATAGATAATAATCCTAAAATTAAAAAAATTCGAGTTTACAGATTTGAAGATGCCGAGGGAGCCGGAACATTAATCGCGGAATTAAATAATTCAGAAGAAAGTTTCACGGATAAAGGACTAAGCGCTAAAAAAACATATTATTATATCGTAAAAACAGTGAATGAAAACGATAAAGAATCGTCTAACACGGAAAAATATTCAAGCGCGCCGACTAATATAATCCCGCCATGCACACCCGCAGATATAAAAATAAAACAGCAAGGAGATAAAATAGAAATATCTTGGACAAATTCCCATGATGATGATTTAGCATATATATATATATAAGTCAGAAGATCAGTCATTGCTTGGCCCGCTTGCGCAAACAATAGAGGCGCGCCCCAGCCAAAAATTAATATGGACAGATGAAGATTTTATCAATTATAAGGAGTATTATTATAGTTTAGCGGCTGTTGACAATGCCGGCAATGTTTCGCCTTATAATATTATTAAATTCGGAAATGATGATTTATTCATAACAAAGGATAAGGGAGGGGAGTAATAAAATTCACCTAATTTCTAATAAAATGTTGAATGGCAAATTTTAAATAACGGAAATATAAATACCAAAATTTTTATCTCGGACATTTATCATTGGACATTTGAAATTTTATTAGGAATTAGAAATTAGGTGAATTAGGAGAATTTTAATATATGTTCGCAAGCAATAAAAAAAAATTTGAAGATTATTTATTAGGAAAGGGTATTATATCTAAAGATATTTATGATAGATATAAAGTAAGCGGCAACGATAGTCCTGACGGATTTATTCTTGATAATAAGATACTAGATGAGGAAAATCTTGCAAAAATAAAGGCTGATTATTTAGGTGTTAATTATATTGATTTGACCGGTAAAAAAATTGATCACGAATTTTTGCAAATAATTCCGCAAGAAGTCGCTGGAAATTATAAAATAGTTTGTTTTGAAAAAAATGGCGACGAAGTAAAGGTGGGATTGGCGGATACGGAGAGTTTTAAGGCTGTGGAGGCAGTTGATTTTTTAGCGAAGGAAAATAATTTTACAATAGAATATTTTGTAATTTCCAATAATTCATTTAAGTTTGCGATGCGCCAATATGAAACATTGAAAAAGGAAATGAATCAATTGCTTGATATAGCGCAAGAAGAGCATGATAAGGAAGCTATGGAAGAAAAAGAAGAGACGCCGGGCATAGAAGAAGTTATAAAAGGCGCTCCAGTTTCAAAAATGGTTTCCGTTATCTTGCGTCATGCCGTAGAAGGAAACGCTTCGGATATCCATATAGAACCGAGCGGAGATAAAACACGGGTTAGATATAGAATAGACGGGATGCTTGGGACATCTTTAATTCTGCCTTCTTATATTCATTCTACGGTTGTCGCCAGAATAAAGATATTGTCAAATTTAAAGATAGATGGATCAAGAATACCCCAGGATGGGAGGATGCGGCTTATCGTGGATAATAAAACGATTGATTTTCGCGTTTCAACGATGCCGCTTACAGGGAAAGAAAAGGTAGTTATGCGTATTTTAGACACAAGCGGCGGAGTATTAACTTTAGAGCAGCTCGGATTTAATGAGCGCCAAATAAAGATAATAAGCAAAAATATCGGCAAACCGACGGGAATGGTTTTAGTAACAGGACCTACAGGTTCGGGAAAATCAACTACCCTGTATTCAATTTTATATAGTGTAAATAAAGAATGCGTGAATATTATAACATTGGAAGATCCTGTAGAATATACCATGGAAGGAATAAACCAGTCTCAAATTAATCCGGCGATAAATTATACTTTTGCCACGGGCTTGCGGGCTATTTTAAGGCAAGATCCGAATATTGTTATGGTCGGAGAGATTAGAGACGGAGAAACGGCGGAGCTCGCCGTTCACGCGGCATTAACAGGCCATTCTGTTTTTTCAACTTTACATACAAATGACGCTGTGGGTTCTATCCCAAGATTATTAGATATGAAAGTTGAATCATTTCTATTATCATCCACATTAAACGCGATAATCGCGCAAAGGCTGGTGCGAAAAATATGCAGCTATTGCAAAGAAGAGATAACTGTTTCATCTGAACTTGAAGAAAATATCAGAAAGATATTAAAAGACGCTCCCGGGTGCGATATTCCTCAGAATATTGATATTAACGGAAAATTAATTTTTTATCGCGGCAAGGGTTGCGGCAAATGCGGCAATACGGGTTATAAAGGAAGATCAGTCATATCGGAAATTTTAGATATCACAGATGAAGTTAAGAAATTAATCGCGGAAGGATTTCATGATATTGAAAAAATTGAAAAAGTTTTAAAGGAGCAAAATATGCTTTTAATAAAGCAGGATGGATTTATTAAAGCATTGGAAGGGAAAACTTCCCTAGAGGAGATTATGAGGGTAACGAAGGAATGATAAAATTTTATAATTTTAACCGGCGTGAAAACTGTTTAAAATAGAGGGTATATAATTAAAATTTATAACTTTCTTATGAATAAAGAAAGACAAAAGAAGATATTAATTATTGACGACGATAAATTTTTGTCAGGTTTATACATAAAAAAATTTACAAATGAAGGATTTGAAGTTTTATCTGCCGTTGATGGCAAAAAGGGATTAGAAATAGCTAAAAAAAATTTTCCGGACATTATTATTTTAGACATACTATTGCCTGAAATTGACGGCTATGAAGTTCTGCTTAGTTTAAAAAATAATTTAACCACCAAAAATATTCCCGTAGTGCTTCTTACTAATTTTTTTCAAAAAGAAGATATTATTAAATGCTTTAAAGCCGGTGCGAGAGATTATTTAATAAAGTCGCATTTTATGCCATCCGAAGTAGTGGAAAAAGTTAAAAAAATATTAATATAATCCGAAACATTCTGAAAATTCGTATAGGCCCCGCAGTATTGCGCTGTTCGCAGTTGGCGCGTTCTAAAAAATATGGAAACAACCCAAACAATAATATTAAATAGAATTATAACAGCGGCTTTAAAAAGAAAAGCTACCGATTTGCATTTATCGGTTGGAAATAATCCGATATTAAGGGTGGATAATAAACTTTATGTGTCTTCCGATGAAGAAATTATTACAGCCGATTTTTTAAATAATTTGGCGCAAAGTTTATTGGATGAAGAAAGGATGAGGGAGCTTGAAAAAAATAGGGAAATAAGCATAATACACGATTATGGCAACCAAATAAGAGTAAGGATAAACGGATTTTACCAGAAAAATTTTTTAACTTTTTCCTTTAGATTTATTTCTCCGGTTATTCCTTCTCCGAAAATTCTTGGCTTGCCCAGGGTAATAAATGACTTAATCGGACTGAAAAGCGGTTTAATAATTGTCGGCGGAAATTATGATTCAGGCAGGACAACAACCGTTTTTTCCCTTTTGGAGGAAATAAATAGGACTCAAAACAGATATATTTTAACATTGGAAAATCCAATTGAGTTTCTTATGGCAAGCAATAAAAGTATTGTCTTGCAACGTAATATAACCAAAGACGTAAATAGTTACGAAGACGGACTTGGTTATTGCGAGGATGAGGATGTTGATGTAATAATGATAGATCGCATAGATGCTTCTCAGGGGGTATTACTTAAGGCGTTTGAACTGGCTAATTCAGGAAAATTAGTAATTGGAATAATAAACGCGGGAAGCGTTATTGGCGCAATTGAAAAAATCATGTCTGAATTTGATGATAATAAAAAAGAAAGAGCAAAATTCTTATTTAATAATTCGCTTGAATGCGTTTTTATTCAGAAATTAGTTCCGAGAATCGGAGGAGGAAGAATATTAGTTCCGGAAATATTATTGGCAACAGAGCCGGTAAGAGCTATAATAAAGGAAGGAAGAATTTATCAATTAAATAATATATTGCAAACTTCGCGGGAAGAGGGGATGAGAGGAATTGACCGTTCTTTGGCGGATTTGGTAAGCACCGGCGAGATATCTTTAGATGATGCGCTGGAATACGCTAATAACAAAGATAGTTTTCAGATAATGATGAAGTAGGAAAAGTTCATAAAGTTATAAAGTTTATAAAGTTCATGTGGTTAGAAAGTTATAAAGTAATAACTTGTTTATAAAATTTTTGATTCATAATTCTTGATTCATAATTCTTGATTCTTGACTCATGATTCAATTGTTAAGGATGTGCCGATTTATAAATATAAGGCGTTAAATAAAAATCAAGAAACAATCTCAGGCATGGTGGACGCGGCTAATGAAGAAATAGCTGTTGATGTTTTAGTTGACAGAGGTTTATCTGTTTTAAGCGTGGAGAAGGAACGAGTTTTTGATATAACTAAATTGATGGGTTTTTTGAATAAAGTTAAATCCAAAGATTTGGTTATTTTTTCGCGCCAATTAGCAGTGCTTGTTTCGGCAAACCTGCCTATTCTGAAATCTTTGCGAGTATTAAAAGAGCAGACTGAAAATATATATTTTCAAAAAGTTTTATCGGAGATAGTTGACGATGTTGAAGGCGGCGAAAAACTGTCTAAATCATTTGCAAAATACCCGCATGTGTTCAGCACTTTTTATATAAGTATGGTTAAATCAGGCGAAACATCGGGAAAATTAGAAGATGTTTTAAATTATTTAGCGGATCAGCAGGAAAAGGATTATGATTTAACAAGCAAGATAAAGGGAGCAATGATTTATCCTGCTTTTATTTTAAGCGGTTTATCGGCTGTCGGCATAATAATGATGGTTTTTGTGGTTCCTAAATTAACGGCTATATTGCAAGAATCCGGCGGACAGCTCCCTTTTACTACCCGCGTGCTAATAGGAACAAGCGATTTTTTAAAATCATATTGGTGGACGGTTATAATAGCGGCGCTGGCAGGTTTTATACTTTTAAAAATTTTATTAAAAACGGACACGGGAAGAAAAAAATGGGATTATTTAAAGTTAAAATTACCGGTCTTCGGACCGCTTTTTCAGAAAATAGCGGTAGTTAGATTTACTCGCGGATTTTCTACGCTTTTAATCGGAGGCGTGACCATAACGCAAAGTTTAGAAATTTTATCCAATATTGTGGGTAATGAAGTGTATAAAGGGTTAATTCTTGAGACAATGAAAGAGGTAGAGTCGGGAAAATCGGTAGCGACGGTTTTTTTGAAAAGCAAGGAAGTCCCAAAAATGCTTTCGCAGCTTATGGTTATGGGCGAGCAAACGGGAAAGCTGGATGAAATATTTTCACGAATCAGTAATTTTTACGCACGGGAAGTTGATAATATGGTTGTTAATTTAGTTACTTTGATAGAGCCGCTGATTATGATTTTGATGGGTGTCGCGGTAGGAGGCTTGGTCTCAGCCATAATTTTACCGATGTATCAGATGGCGACGCAGTTCTAATCTGTGGATAAGATTATGTTATTTATAATAAAAATGTGATATAATATTTATATTAAAAATAACTTCGCAAAATTATGTTTGTGAAATACTGGGAAGGGGGTGAAAATAAATGAAATACAATAGAAAAGGTTTTACTTTAATTGAGTTATTGGTTGTTATCGCGATTATTGGTTTGCTTTCTACTTTGGCAGTGGTTTCATTAAACACCGCCAGGGCGAAAGCGCGCGACGCGAGAAGAATTTCTGATGTTAAGCAGATCCAGACCGCTTTAGAATTATATTATAATGATAAGGGAGCATATCCAGTCAGAGCGACTTCCTCTCTTACACTAGGAGCA
>JAZDMY010000051.1:0-8497 GCA_043800435.1 bacterium | reverse complement strand
CTAAATTGCTTAATTGTTTTGTTTTGAACCTCATAGATACGCCGGGTCACGTCGACTTCAACTACGAGGTCTCCCGCTCCTTGGCGGCGGTGGAAGGGGCGATTTTGCTGGTGGACGCAAGCCAAGGAGTGGAAGCGCAGACACTCGCAAATTTATATTTGGCGATTGATCAGAATTTAGAAATTATTCCGGTTATAAATAAAATTGATTTGCCGAATGCGGAAGTGGAAAGAGTGCAAAATGAGATAATGAATTTGATTGGATGCAAAGAGGATGAAATTATTTTAACATCCGCTAAAACCGGCCAGAATGTGGATAAAATTTTGGACGCTATCGTGGAACGAGTTCCTGCTCCATCTGGCAATAGTGAAAAACCATTGCGCGCTTTGATTTTTGATTCCAAGTATGACGATTATAAGGGGGTGGTCGCATATATAAGAGTTGTTGACGGCGCGGTTGAAAAGGGCGATAAAATAAAAATGATCGGCACCGATGCTGAGAGCGAGGTTTTAGAAGTAGGCTATTTGACGCCTAAAATGGTGAGTGTTGATAAATTGGAAACAGGCGAGATTGGGTATGTGGTGACAGGATTTAAAGAAGTAAGAAAGTGCAGGGTGGGTGATACTATTACAATTAATGAAAATCCCCCCGCCCCCCATTCGGCTATCGCTCAGGGCAGGCTCTTTGAGAAAGGGGGAAATATTGCGCCTTTGCCAGGTTATAAAATTTTAAAGCCGATGGTTTTCGCGAGTTTATTTTGCAGAGATGGAAGCGATTTTAATCACTTAAGAGACGCGATGGAAAAATTGCAATTGAATGACGCGGCTTTGAGTTTTGAGCCGGAAAAATCCCAAGCGTTAGGATTCGGTTTGAAATGCGGGTTTTTAGGATTACTCCACCTGGATATTACACAAACAAGAATTCAGCGCGAGTATGGTCTTGATTTAATCGTCACAGTGCCAAGCGTTGCATATAAAGTTTTTACGCAAAAAGGAGAAGAGAAGATTATTTCAGGCGCGTATGAACTTCCTGATCCCGCCCAGATTGAACATATTGAAGAGCCGATAATGAAGATGGATATTGTAGCGCATAAAGAATATGTGGGAAATATTATGCAATTAGTCCAAGATAAGCGAGGTGTCTACGAGAATACAGAGTATATAGATGAGCAGCGCGCTGTTTTACATTATACAATTCCCCTAAATTCAATCCTTACGGATTTTTATGATAAATTAAAAAGCGTAAGTTCGGGATACGCTTCATTGAATTATGATTTTTTGGGTTATGAAAAAACAGAAGTGGTGCGGCTTGATATTATGGTTGCCGATGAAATAGTAGAGCCGCTGTCCTCTATTATTTATAAGGATTCAAGTTATCATGTGGCAAGAAAAATTGTGGATGATTTAAAAGATATTCTGCCCCGCCAGATGTTTGAGGTAAAAATTCAAGGCGCAATCGGCGCAAAAATTATCGCATCCGCCAGAATTTCGGCTATGCGTAAAGATGTTATCGCTAAATTATACGGCGGCGATGTGACGAGAAAGAAGAAGTTACTGGAAAAGCAGAAAAAAGGCAAGAAAAAGATGAAGTCAATGGGAAAAGTGGATATTCCGAAGGAGGCGTTTATGGCAATACTTAAGAAATGACGGACATATTAAATGTTTTAATTTTTTTTATACTTTTATATATCCCCATTTAGCTGTATTTGCTTATGCTGTCAAAAAAAATTTTCTTAATCATCTTGCCTTTTATTATTTTGTTTCTCTGCCTGCTGGGATATTTTAGTTTTAGAATTTTTAGGACTAAAACTGTTTTTGCGGATGGAATAATTAAAGAGCATGGAAAATATAGCAATACATATCTTAGCGATTGGTCAAATCTTCCTACGGGAAAGGAAATAATTCAGGAAAATTTACAGGGCAATATTAAAACGGCTCTTGGACTCGGGGATAGTGATGCTTTTAATTTAAAAACAGGTGAAGGTTTTAAATCAGTAGAGGCGGAAAATATTACGACATCGCGCACATGGACAAGCGGAGAAAATACAGAAATTCATTTAAATAATTTCGCCTATAAAGTAAAATGGAATACGATCCCTTATCACGGGGTCTTATTTTATTACAGAGGGTATAAAAAAGTTGTCATAGAAAATCTCGCCATTATAGAAGATAATAATGATTACAGAACATATAACGCGATAATAGTAAAAGATTGCGATGAGGTGATAGTCAGGAATGTTTATTTTTCGGGAACCGCGGGGCACGCGCATTTGAGAATTGAAGGATGCAAAAATATTACCATTGAAAATATTGAGGCGGCGGGGATTGATTATGCAGGCAACGGAAAATATCGCGCCGGAGCAGGCATTAATATTTTAAATGGAGAGCCGGGCTATCCTTTAACGCCTGTACTGGAATGGCTTACAATTCAAAATTGCTATTTCCATGATTTGAATGAAAACGACGGCACATGGAGAAATCAAGATGCAATTCTTTTAGAATCTCCTGCAAATGGAATTCTATTTAATTGTTATTTTGAAAATTGGGATAAAAATTACGGAGATGCCGCTATTGACGCAGGTCATCGCAATATGGATGCAGGATATGCCGCAAATCATCTTTTTCGCATAGAGCGTAATATCATAAATAATTCATATACAAAAAACCCCGGAGGCGCCTTAAATAATATACTATTGTGGACTAATAATTTATATTTAAATGCAATGCATGATGATTATCATAGTAATTACGATGTATATCATATAAATAATACTTATATTTATAATAGTGTTTCTCCGAAATGGTTTTATGAACTTGATGATTTTCAAGGTCCTTCGTATTCCTATAATAATTTAATTTATAACCAGAGTTTACAGGGGCAATTTAATTATTTCATCGATCAGAATTTATCAGGTTCTCCTGATAAATGGAAAGGATATCATTCTGATTACAACGCTCTTATAATGGGATTTTATCCGCATGACAAATGGGTTGCCGGAGATTCCTGTCTCTATACATTGGATGGCTGGAAAGATGCGGGCAACGAAATCCATAGCATTATAGATATAAAAGAAGAAGAAGGGAGCAATATCCTTGTTAATGCATCTAATGGAAATTCTGGAGAATTTATAAACTGGACAGGCAATAATCCTGATGGATGGCAGGCATTCGGAGTAAATGCGGCAAATTATATCAGGCAGGAATCAGGAAAGTGCAGGATTGTTAATACTGACAGTGCTATCGGCATTTATCAGAGCAATGTATTGACAACAGGAAAATTATATAAATATGGAATAAATATAATTAATGTAAATTCAGGCGGTATTAGATTAGGGAATGGCGCTACTTTAGCATACTTTAATAAACCTGGGCAAAGAGTAGGATATTTTACAGCATACGAAAACAATTTTGTGATTAAGAGAGATTCAAATCCGACTGATGTAACATTTGATGATGTATGGGTTAAAGAAGTTTCCGCTGGTGAAATAGATCATAACCAATATTTTAAGGATTTTGCAGGTGGAAATTATCGGCTTCCCGCAGTATCAAATGCATCAGATGCAGGAAGTAATGGTTATATCCATCCTACAGATTTAAGGATGACAATCAGCCAAGATTTTTATGGTGTTTCGCGCGGTGAAAATCCTTCAATCGGCGCTTTTGAAAATGAAATAATAAATCAAGCGCCAAGTGTAAAAGCCGGCGCGGATCAAATAATAACATTTCCTTCGGAGGCATCTCTTTCCGGCGCGGCAAGCGATGACGGATTTCCCAACCCGCCGGGAATATTTACAACAATATGGAGCAAGGTAAGCGGCATTGGAGATGTGATATTCAGCAATCCCTCAAATATTAATACAAAAGCGAGCTTTTCAAGTATCGGATCTTATATATTGCGTTTAACTGCAAATGACGGGGCTGTAACTAACAGCGATGATATAAATATTGCAGTTAACGGCGCATCTTCTGAGGGCGAGGCGGGCGGTCATTCAAACGGCGGCGGATCAGGCGGAAGTTTAGGAAATTCTATAGGAGGAAGTTCAGGGGGCGGTTCAGGAAGCAGTTCTATGAGAGATTCAGAGGGCAGTCCTATGCCTTTAGGCGAGGCAGATAATAATATGGCAGAGACACAAGAAAGTCGGCAAGAAATGCAAGAGTCAGTCGCGGATGCTAATAGCGAAAATAATAATGATAAATTGATGGAGGAAGTTAAAGGAGCTGTTAATTTATACGGATTAAGCAGGGAAGCTGTGGAATATATAAGCCAAAAAGAGGCTAAGATAATAGGAGAGCAAGATAAATCTGTCAATCTGGATGCCAAGGAAATAAATTTATATGAGAAAATAATAAAACAAAGCAAAGCATCATTGCAAAATAAAGAGAAATATTCTATAGCAATGTTTATTAAAGAAGGGACGAGTACTACTAAAATTTTAGGAACGGGGGAGCGCGCAGGCGTGATAAATTCTTATATAGCTGCGTTTGAGAAAATTCCTACCATAGAATCTGACTGGCAGGATGTTATAAAGATAGCAAATGGGAGATGGCCATCAGAGACGAGATTGGTAAAAGAAATAAAAGCTAAAGAAGAAATATTTAAAAAGATATATAAGAGGGAAGCGGATATGAATTATTCGAACGATAATGCGGCAGTTGTGATAATTGCTTATGGTTTAAGACCTGCGCATAGAAATTTATTGAGCGAAAAATCTGCAATCAATATTTTTAAAGGAATTTACGGGCATAACCCTGTCCGCGCGGACGAATGGGATATAGCGCGGGCCATTGCTTATAGCGGCGCGAAGAGATAAAAAAATTTGTGTAAGCTCAATCCAATAGTTACCCCCTTGACCTGCAAGGGGATATCCTGAACAGTTAAGGGCTTGAGCAAAAATAAAATCCCCATCCGACGCTCATTATGCATTCATCTGCAAGTTTTACTCAATCACAAAATTTTCATTGTAGTCTATACTACGACTCAAATTTTGTTCAATCGTAAAACTTGCATCTGAGCGCATACTGAACGCCATATAGGGAAGTTATTTTTGCTCAAGCCCTAAAATTTGTAAAAATAAATGATATTTGATATAATTAATTTATAAAATTTTCAGGGCTTAATTTTTTATTATTAAATTTATTATGAAAAATAAAATTAAAATCGCAGTGTTTCTGGTAATAGCTTCAGGAATTTTTTTTTTCTTTTTCTCCGCATGCCCGCGCAGCGAGTTATTATGTCAGTGCGTCCGGAAATGACAGCACAGGCGATGGGTCATCAGGAAATCCGTGGGCGACATTAGATTATGCTTTGCGGAGCGGCGGAATAAATTATGGCGATACAATTGAATTTTCCGCCGGAACTTACACGTCATTTAATGGGGCGCATCAAAATATAATCCCGTCAATAGGAGGAGATACCCAAAATGGCGCGGTTACGATAAAAGCGGCAAGCGAGGCGTCTGTTATTTTTAATTTTCCAAATAATATAAGTACCGCGTGGCTTTTGCCGCAAACCAATAATAATTTTATATTTGAAGATATAGATTTCACAAATAGCAATGCATATGCCTATATGCTTTTTCGTTTGTATTATAATTCAGATTTAAAGTTTAAAAATTGCATAATTGACAGGAATAATGTATCGGCTGGATTAGTTTATACAACTGCGGCCGGTATAATTTCCACTGTGGAATTTGAGAATACCGTAGTCAAAAATTCTAATGGGGGGCAGGCGGTTATTGCATCTTCTACGGGTAGTCCGAATATTCAGGTAAAATTTACCGGCGGCACCAAAATATATGAAGCAAAAGGCGCTGTATATGTCGGCGGACCTGGTGTAAAAGTATATGCGCGAGACTCAATTTTCGGAGGAATAAAAAATTCTTATGCCGCCGTTTTATTTACCGAAGGAGTCGCTGCTGCTGAAATTGATATTGAAAATTGCATTTTTGCAGTCGGAGGCAAAGATGCTTTAAATGCCGACTATTCAAAGGTTGCTGTGCAATTTTATAATTCTTCTTCGGCTTATTTAATTGATAATCTTGAAAAATGGAATTTTAAAAATAATAAACTATGGTCATTTGATACGCTGGGGGTGGATTTATATTCAATAATTTGGTCAAATTACTTGCTTCCTTACGACCGAACTAATGTTTTTTCAGATCCTGGATTTACAGCAGAGGAAATGCGAGCCGGTGATTTTTCAGGCGCGAATTTTTCAAGACCGGCAAACCCCGAACTGATTAGCGATAAAGTCGCTTTTTCAGGGGACTCAATAATGTACGGAGTAACATCCGATCCGGGTGGAATTTCCGCTTATCAATTATTCAACAGTGAAACGGGAATAACCGTGGGCAGCAACAGCAATTCCGCAATTTCCGGTCTTCATATTCATGGGTTGCGTTATTTTATAGATCATACAATTTTTGCAGAAATGCCCCGGGTAATTTTTTTGGCAATCGGGCTTAATAATTTATCCCATGAATATAATGTCCCCGTATTAGCCACAGCCGCTGATATCGCGAATAGCATAATTGAAATATTGGAACGGATAGAATATTGGGGAATTAGACCCATATGGCTTGGAGTAGAGAGCAAAGCCGGCGATCCTCCTGACAATTCAACGATTGAGGAAGTTAATTCTTTGGTAGAAACAGGATGCGACTCAAACGGATGGGAATGCGGCTCAATATTAAGGCAAATGAAGATTAATACCGATTGGAAAACCGAATATTATACAGATATAGCCGCAAATTTGCATCCTGATTCCGATGGGCATGCTTTGATTGAAAAACTTGCCGAATATTTATATTTTCCTAAGTATACCATCGGAACGGATGATTTAGATATAACAGGAGACATAAAAATATACTCGGACGGAAAGTTTAGATACAGCACAGCAACTTCCAGCGCTCCTACCGCAAGTTTTTCTGTCGTTCCGTCCGGCGGGAGTTTTTATTCAGGGGATCATGGCGAATATATGGATATTACAATAAACACATGGCAGACCTCCGTCAATTATAATAAACAATGGACAGCTACATCTACTATTGCAACCACGACGGTCTATACTATCGGTGATTTAGCCGCTAGCACTTACTATGATTTTAAACTAGACGGAGCGGCAAGCACAACAGCCGTAACCGGGGAGACTTGCGCAAACGGCGTTTGTAAAACAGACGGAAGCGGCAATTTAACGTTTACTTATATCGGCGGATATTCCACACATATTTTCGCACTTGAAAAAGGAGATAATACCGCGCCGGCGCGTTCAAGCGGCGCGCTATCAACCCTTCCAGCAGGAACCGTGCAGAAAAATTTGACACTTGACACAGATGAAACCGCGATATGTAAATATTCTACAGTACCCGACACGGCCTATTATGCGATGGCCAATACTTTTAGTTCAACAGGAGGCACGAGCCATAACGTTTCTATCACAGATTTGCAAAACGGACAAACTTACATTTATTATGCGCGATGCCTGGACGGGACAGGAAATTACAATACTTCAGATTATACAATCTCATTTTCCATTGCTCCAAGCGGGGCGGTAATGATGCCGTCTGCAAGCCCTTCAAATAATATCGCTCAAAATACTCCGGCAGATGCAGATAATATAAAAGCGGAAAATAATAATTCCCATGAGTTAAAACAAGTCCAAATAAAATCAAATGAAACATCAACAACTATAATTGAGCAGGTGATTGATAAAATAGCAGAAATAATAAAAGAAGCGATTTTAATCGCACAAGCAAATGTTAATACAATAATTTCCCAAATCGGAGGCGAGAGGAATTTAACAAAAGAAATAGAAATAATGAATAATCATATAAATGGAATAGAAAAAAATAATAAAGATAACAAAGAAATAAAAGAAGAAGCAAAATATGCGATGATTAATTTTATAACTTACGGCACAGCAACGACAAAGAATTTAGGAGAAGCAGAAAGAGCAGCCGTGATAAAATCTTTTAGGAACGCATATGATAAGCTGCCGCAAGAAGAAAGCGAATGGGAAGATGTGTTAAAAATCGCAAATGGAAGATGGCCGAGCGCAAGGAATGAGGAATCGGAAAAAAAGGCAAAAATTGAATTTAAAAAAATATATAAGAGAGAAGCGGATATGGATAACGCGAACGACAACGCGGCAGTGACTAATATGGCGTATGGATTAAGACCGTTGCGAAAAATGGAAAGTGAAAGAGAGGCAATTAAAATATTTAATAGAATTTATGGCAAAAATCCAGGTATAGCATCAGATTGGCATATCGTAAGGGCGATTGCGTATTCAGGAGCGCAGAGATAGAATTATAGTTATAAGGGTTAAAGTTTGAAGCATAACAGGAGGATGAAAAAAATTAGGCGGGAGAGAAAAACATGTGATATTATTCATATATGAATAGCACGAGAGGCATTCTTTTAAGAAAATATAATGTTAAAGATGCTGATAGAGTTTATATTATCTATACAGAAAAATACGGTAAAAAACATCTATTGGC
>JAZDMY010000024.1:0-2740 GCA_043800435.1 bacterium | reverse complement strand
GTAAGTCAGGCGCTCGCGATTATTGAAAAAAATAACGGGGTAATTATCGCCGATGTGGTGGGATTGGGAAAAACAATTATCGCCTGCTCTGTCGCCAAAGAATTAAAAAAGCGGGGTCTTGTCATTTGCCCTCCCGGACTTTTGGGAGATAAAAATAAAAATTCCGGATGGAAAAAATATCTTGAGGAGTTTAAATTATACGATTGGGAGGCGAGATCGCTGGGCGATCTTGAAAATGCCGCAGAATTTTCGCGCAAAGCAAAAGATGTTGAGGTAATAATTATTGATGAGGCGCATCGTTTTAGAAATCAGGACACGAAGGACTATGAGAATTTAATAAATATTTGCCGCGGGAAAATTGTCATTTTGCTTACCGCCACGCCATTTAATAACCGCCCGGGGGATATTTTAGCGCTTTTAAAGCTTTTCATCACGCCGAAAAAGTCATCCATCACGTTGGAAAATAATTTAGTCGGGAAATTCAGGTCATTCAAGGGGGATTTTGAACGGCTTAGTTTTATAGAAAAATACCGGGAATGCGCGGATGATAGAAAAAGGAAAAAGGCGACCGCTTATTATGAAGGATTTTTTGAAGAAAAAAATATAAACCTTTCTAAAGTAAGACAGCGGGCGAAATACTTGGCATCGCAAATTCGGGATGTGATAGAGCCGGTAACCATAAGGCGCAACCGGTTAGATCTTAAAAATAATCCGTATTATAAAGACGAGGTAAAAGATTTGTCAAAAATCGCGGATCCGAAAGAATGGTTTTTTGAATTAACAAAAGAACAATCGGAATTTTACGACAGGATTATAAAAAAATATTTCGGAGACATTGACGAAGGCGGGATGTTTAAAGGCGCGATTTACCGCCCGTTTGAATATGAAGTGGAAAAAAAGAAAATTGCATATGAAAAACTAACGGAAAAGGAAAATTTTCAATTTATCCAGCAGAGAAACTTATATGATTTTATGCGCCGATTGGTAGTAAAAAGATTTGAAAGTTCATTCGGCTCCTTTAGAGACAGTATTAAAAATTTTAAAAAAATTACCGAATCCGCTTTAGAATTTGCGGAAAAAACAGGAAAATATGTTTTAGACAGAAATTTGCTTGAGAAAATTTATGATAAAGAGCCGGAAGAAATAGAAGATTATCTTAAGGATTATTCGGAAAAAATAAAAAACGGCGAGTATCCGAAAAATCATAAAATATATGAGATTGATAAATTTATCCATAAAGATGAATTTATCGCGCATATGAAAGCGGATTTGGAGCTGTTTAATAAAATTTTAAATGAATTGGAAGAATTGGATTTAATTAAAAACGATCCTAAGGCGGAATGCATGATAAATAATCTGGAAATTATTTTAAAAGAAAAACCGCGGGCGGGCGAGCCAAAAAGAAAGATTATAATTTTTTCGGAATATATTGATACGGTAAAATATCTTGAGCCGGTTTTTAAAGATAAATTCGGCGAACGGCTCCTTTCTGTCGCGGGAAATTTATCGGCGCAAAAAATATCCGCGATCAATAAAAATTTTGATGCCTCTTATGAAAACCAAGAAGATGATTTTGATATTTTGCTTTCTTCGGATAAAATTTCCGAGGGTTTTAATTTAAACAGAGCGGGCATGGTTATAAATTATGATATTCCGTGGAATCCCGTGCGGGTAATTCAGCGCGTCGGGCGCATTAACCGCATCAGCAAAAAAGTTTTTGATGAATTATATATCGTTAATTTTTTTCCGACCGAGCAGGGAGCAGAGCTTGTAAAATCGCGCGAAATCGCGCGAAATAAGATGTATTTAATCCATAATACGCTAGGCGAAGACGCGAAAATTTTTGACACCGGCGAAGAACCGACTGCCGCCGGACTTTATTCGCGCGTGCAAAAAAATCCGGATAAAATGGAAGAAGAAAGTTTTTACACCAAAGCGCTTAATATTTTTGAGAAAATAAAAAAAGAGCATCCCGAGATAGTAAATGCGTTAAAAAAATTTCCGCCTCGCGTAAAAGTCGCAAAAGCATACGGTGAAAACGAGATGCTGATATTTATTAAAAAGGGAAGGATGTATATTTATAATGTGAAATACGGCGCGGACGGAAGAGACGAAGTCGTCTCATCCACCTTTGAAGAAACATTTGCAAAAATATCCTGCGCTGAAAATGAACCGGCGCTTCCTTTAAGCGGGCATTTTTGGGACGGTTATGGAAATGTGAAAAAATTTAAAGAATATCGCGCAAATACTGCAAGCGAGCAAAGCATAGAGCAAAAAGCGCTTAATAATTTAGCATTTTTTATTAATACATTGCAAAACGAAGAACTAATGCCCCATAAAGATTTTTTGCGGATATTGAGGGAGGATATTTTAGATTATGGCACTCTTTCCGACTATACATTGCGACGCATCGCCAATCTCAAAAGCGAGGATGAGCAAAAAATAAAAGTTGCGGCAAAAGAAATTGAGGCGCTTAAAAATGAAATAGGGGGAGATTATTTAGAAAAAGAAAAAGCGAGGCAGAAAGATTTATCAAAAGAGATTATTATCGCGATTGAGAATAGAAAATAAAGGTGATATTCCCCTCTTGAGAGGGGCTGGGGCAGGGCTGTTCATTACAGATTAAAAGTAGTATAATATAGCTATAACTAACTAAAAAATAATACTATGCTACTTACAATCTTTAATGAAATTCCCGATCACAGAGTTGCTAAGGCAAAACAGTATGAATTGTCATACA
>JAZDMY010000123.1:0-2126 GCA_043800435.1 bacterium | reverse complement strand
TCATTTGAATATAACATTTGAATTGAATCAACAATCGCAAGAACGGGCTTATATTTTTGTATCGCTCCGCAAATTAACTCTACATTTGTTTCACCTAAAAATTTTATATTTTCTCCTTTAATCCCTAAACGATCCATCCGCAGTTTTATTTGCTGGGCTGATTCCTCGCCCGACGCGTATAAAACCATCCCATTATTTTTCCCCTTTTCCAAAGGGGAATTAAGTGGATTTTTATTACCATCAGCCAACCTCTCCGCGATCTGCAAAACCAACGTTGACTTTCCAATCCCCGGCTCTCCGCCCAATAAAATCAAACTGCCCGGGACGATTCCTCCGCCAAGAACTCTATCCACCTCGTCCATTTCAAGTTTTATGCGGAAAACATTTTTCCCTTCTATGTTCGCTAAATCAATAAGGAGCGCTGTATCAGGAAATACTGATTTATTATTTTTTCCAGTTCCATTTTCTACCTTCTGCTCTTCCGCGACAGTCCCCCACGCTCCGCACTCGGAACATCTCCCCTGCCATTTCGAAAACTGCGCCCCGCACTTTGAACATGTAAAAATTGTATCTTGTTTAGGCATATTTATTTAAAAATAACACAAATTAAAAATCTGTAAAATAATGGGGGGGATAAAAAAGTTCATCCTTATCCCCCAGAACATATTTTTACACCCGTCTATTTAGACGGGGGCAAATACAATTCCGAAACATCGCTCAACGCAAAATTCAATCCTTTCACAACACCAAAAGCTTTTCTTATCTCTGGAATCGCGTCGCGATCTTTTTCTTCCAAAGCATCCCAGATATTTTCCATCGGGACATAAAACGCCGCACCCCTTTCCCCTATCCTGCTACTAACCGTAATTTTTTCTTCCTGTCCTTCCTCGGAGGAAAAACAATATTTCAGTCTTTCACGCTCCACACCCCACCCTTGCACAATAAGCCCTTGCATCGCATTCTTTTTACGATCGCCAATATGGGTCAACGCGGGAAAATTTACTTCATTTATTTTTAGTATATAGCCGCCACCGCCAGCTAAAGGAATATTTGCAGGATGTTCAACTTCCCTCCATTCATCCATTGAAACTATCCTCGCGGCATTATGTGAAACAAATATACCGTTAATCGCATCTGAAACTCCGTACAGCTTATCAAAAATATCATATCCAACATCTTCCGCGGCGCCGTAAATATTACTAAAAGGAACAAAATAAAACTTATCTCCGTCTTTCATACCTGCAGTGCTAAATGCACTCATTACACCAGCCCATACATCCCTTCCTTCTACGGCCTGTACATCTATACCGGACATTCGCGCCATATCCGCTTTTCCTAAAATATTACTAATTACAGGGATATCAAACCTTTTTATCTGAATAATCATTTCCCTTTCCTCCTCGTTAAAAAATTATTAGCCACAAAAACCAATGAACCGCTCTTTTTATTATTTTATTTAAGGAACAAAAAAATTAGAAAATTATTTATCCAATGATAATTTCTTAATTTCCATAAATTTCCATAAATTTCTAATTTCCATCAATTTCCAATTTCTTAATTTCTTCTTCCACACTTCAAAACCTTTCTTATACCATAAACTTTTTGATCTACTGATTTTTACTTTATAACTTTCTGCTTTATAAACTTTCTAACTATTTAGTCCATACATACTGCCCCCGAAATTTTTCACTATACCCTTCATCTCCATCATCATTAATAAACTGTTAAGCGCGGAAGCTTCCATATTTACGGATCTTCCGATCGCGTCAATATGCATCGGTTCCGATGATAAAATCGCAAGTATTTTTTCCTCATCCGGATTCTCGGGAATAATTTTTTTATTTTCATTATGCTCCGCTACTTTCTTAAAATTTAAAATTTCCAGAATGTCAGCAGCCGTTGTAACCAAATGCGCGCCCTTTTTTAAAAGCTCATTTGTCCCGAAAGAATTCAACTGAAAAATATTCCCCGGAAGCGCGAAAACCTCGCGATTTTGCTCCAAGGCTGTTTTCGCGGTTATGAGAGCGCCTGAACGTTCGGCCGCTTCTATTACGATGATGCCAAGCGACAGCCCTGAAATAATCCTGTTTCTTTGCGGAAAATTAAAATTTAAAGGCGGAGCGCCC
>JAZDMY010000119.1:0-4519 GCA_043800435.1 bacterium | reverse complement strand
CTTGACTATATATTATATGCACCGCCAAAACGACTATAGCGCCGCCGCATAAATAAAAAAACATCGGCCAAAATCCTGCTTGCGATGCGATATAAGGAAGCCCGAAAATTCCGACACCTATTATCGCGCCGATAAGCGTGGAAATGGCATAAATTATTTTTTTATTATCCTTACTCATAATTTAATGTACAGGAATTTCAATATTTTGGCTTAACAGGAAGTTTCCCCCTTTTTAAAGGGGGATTAAGGGGGTTTTAATTTAGAATCGAGTATGTGAAAATTGATATAGCTTTGTTCCACGCGCATAAAACCCCCCTGCCCCCCTTTTGGAAAGGGGGGAATCAAATCACGTTGCGCTATGTGCGCAGCATAATTTATTTCGGTAAGATAACCGCTACGATATGAGCGCTGTCCAAAGGAAACAATGGCTGAATATTGGCGCTTTGAAATAGGCTGCCTTCAGTTTTTTTTACTTCATTTACTTCTCCGATAACCAATCCATAAGGAATTCCCTGTTCAAGCCCCGAAGTTATAAGTATATTATTCTTTGCCACCGGAATATTTTGAGGTATTAAATTCATTGTCATAGATAATCCATATTCTCCTTCAACTACTCCGTTTGTTTCCGTATGGTTTAATATCGCTCCTGCAATTCGGCTTTGATTATCATTAAGCAATAATATATGGCTGTTAACATCGGTACATTTTAAAATTTTACCAATAACCAGACCCTTTTCATTAACCGCTACCAGCCCGATCTTTATTCCATCATTTAAACCCTTGTCTATCAATAAAGTATTGCTTTCGTCTCCGCTTTTGCCGATTACTTCGGAAGCGACATAAATATAATTCCCTTCATCCGTGAAACTAAGCAAATCTTTTAACTGTTTATTCTCATTTTTTAATAAATCCGAGTTCACATTTTCAATTTTTAAATTCTTGACCTCTTCTTTCAGATAAATATTTTCATTGGCAAGGTTAATTTTATTTTTAAAACCGTTAAAAGATGCATCGTAAACATTTTCTATTTGCGAACTAAGAGCATAAAGTCCTTTTTGAACGGGTGAAAATATGCGTAATAAACCGTTTGCGACCGGTTTAAATAAATTTAAAAAATAAAAAATAAAAAATAAAATAACGCATATTATTATAATTATTTCCTTATTTTTTTTTATTTGTTTCATTTCCGCGCATATCTGCGTCAATATCCCTGCCTGCGCAGGCAGGCGCGTATAATCCGCGAAGCGATGATTTTGCCGATGAAACGCGGATGACAACACTGATTAACGCATAATGATTTATACTTTCCCCGAGTCATTTGTTGATGGGACTAAAACATCTTTTAGCTGATTTAGATCGTCCAGAACCACACCTGTGCCTCTGGCGACGCAAGTTAACGGATCAGCGGCAATTCTTACCGGAATTTGGGTAGCTTTCATAATCGCTTTGTCTAAATTTTTAAGTAAAGCTCCTCCTCCGGTTAAAATCATTCCTCGTTCGTAAATATCCGCCACGAGTTCAGGCGGAGTGTTTTCCAATGTAGCTTTAATGTTTTCTACAATCAACTTAACTGAACGCATAATCGCTTCTCTAACATGCCCGTCGCTTATAATAATTTCCCGCGGCAAACCTGATATAATATCACGTCCTCTCATCCTCGTCTCAAGTTTATCTTTTAATTCGGAAGCGGAACCGATTTTCATTTTAATATCTTCGGCTATTTTTTCTCCAAGCAATAGATTAAATTCATCCCTGGCGTATTGCACAATATTTTGATTTAAAGTATCCCCCGCGATTTTCAATGATTTATATGTTACCACGCCCCCTAGCGAAATTACCGCGATTTCAGTTGTTCCTCCTCCGATATCAACGACCATATTTCCCGATGAATCCTGGACTGGAAGACGCGCGCCGATTGCCGCCGCCATCGGCTCTTCAATTAAGTAAACCTCCCGCGCGCCGGCGGAAAGAGCGGCATCTTCAACCGCTTTTTTTTCCACCTCGGTTATATCTAAAGGAATTCCGATTATAACTCTCGGTCGCGGAATAAGCGTGAAAGATTCTTTATGAACCCGATCAATAAAATATTTTAACATTTTTTCCGTCACCTCAAAGTCGGAAATTACGCCGTTTACCAAAGGACGAGTCGCCACAATATGCGCCGGTGTTTTACCCACCATTTTTTTCGCTTCCTCGCCCACGGCTAAAATCTGGTTTGTCCTTATATTAACCGCGACAACAGAAGGCTCATTGATAATGATGCCTCTGTCTTTGACGTGGACAAGGGTATTGGCAGTCCCCAAATCAATTCCCAAGTCTTTAGAAAATTTTCCGAAAAGTTTATTAAACATAAAAACCGAATTAAGAATTATGAATTAAGAATCACGAAACCTGTTCACGCATATCTCTTCTACCGCAGTATGGCATTTAAATCTTATTGCGTAAAACGCTAAATGTTAAATTTTAATTATTTCCAATTCCCGCTGCAGTCTCTCACAAAGGACTGCGGCGATTTGGGAATACTTAACATCATCTTATTGCGTAAAAGTTTAAAAGTCAAATTATATTTTGCAGATCTGGACAAAAGACAAACCATATCCCGCTTGCTGGATTAAATTTGACTCCGCCATCGCCTTTAAAATATTCGGATGCGCGCCTTCGCTATAATCGTCTTTAAAACTGTATTTTTTAATTTTTTCTGCATAATTTTAAACTTCATTTATCGAATCCTATACCTCGTACTCCTTCCCATGCCGATTTTTTCCATCTTTTTAAGTTTCAATAATTTATCAAGCGCCTGGTTGACCGTAGGCCTTGCCACTTTTGTTTTTTCAGAAATTTCCGATGGGCTTGCTTCGTCAACCGAGTTTAAGAAATGCCATACTGCCAATTGCTTTTCCGATAAAATTTTTTCCATGTCTTCGTTTGCTAAAAGTTCTAATGCCGATTTTGATTGGCGCAAAAATATATCCAAGAAAAAATCTAACCATGGACTGATATTTTCATCAGCGGTTTTAAAACTTTTCTGGCTCTTGCGCAATGCCAAATAATAACCGGCTTTATTATCTTCAATCAATTTTTCATGCGAAACATATTCCACATATAAATAACCGGATTTTAAAAACAAAAAATTCGTCAAAATTCTTGAAATACGGCCATTACCGTCTTGAAACGGATGTATTTTTAAAAATTCCACAATAAAATTCCCGATGATAAGCAATGGATGGTATTTTTTTCCTAACAATGCTTTCTCTGTCCACGAAACAAGTTCCTGCATTTCCTTTGGAGTAAGATAAGCGGGAGTAGGACTAAAAATAATTCCTATTGATTTTCCTCTATCATCAAACATCTCAACCCTGTTTTCAGTTTTTTTATAATCGCCTCGGTGATGCTCGTCTTTTTCAACATATTTTAGCAACTCTTTATGCAAATGCTTTATCGCGCTTTCGGAAAATTTCAAATTTTTCCATGAATTAAAAATATTTTCCAAAAGTTCATAATATCCTAAGGCCTCTTGCTTATCTCTGTCCGAAAATTTATCTATTTTTAATCCTTGCAGCATCTTTTCCAGTTCTTCATCTGAAATTTTTGCCCCCTCAATTCTTGTTGAAGATCCTGATGAGGTAATCAAAACAGAACGTTTTAACTGGTTTAACGTCTGGGGATGCAACCTTACTCCGGCAATCCATTGTCCCTTTATTTCATCAATTTGAGCCAATTTTAATATTAAATCCGGAGAAATTTGCTGCAATCTTAAGTCAAAATGATTAATTTTAGCCATAATTTAATCTTATATATCAGGTATATAAGATTATATAAGATTATATAAGAAAAGTCAAATTTCAAACTCCCACCCCGGCTGCCATGATTTTGTATTGCGCCAGTCATCCGCAAATGCCTGCTCCCATGATTTGCCCTTTAATAAAACATCTAAAGCAATTTGCGGCGCCTTGTGAGACACAATGGCAATATGTTTGCCATCGTAATCTTTTTTTAAGTCAGCCAAAAATTCGCTCATCCTGTTTTTCACATCCTCATAACTCTCCCCTTCCGGAAATCTATTTATCGTATTTTTCTCCTGCATCGGCTCCACAATTTCAGTAGCCCCTCCATTATATTTTCCATAATTACATTCTCTTAACCGTTTGTCTTTTATTATTTCAACGGAATTCCCAAAAGTCAATTCCGCCGAATGCGCCGCCCTCTTTAAATCCGAACAAAATACCACATCAAATTTTTTATCCTTAATCAATTCTCTCAATTCAATTGACTGCCTGATTCCTAATTCTGAAAGAGCCACATCAGACCATCCGGAAGAAATATGGTTTTCATTATCTGTTGTCGTCCCGTGGACAAAATAAGTGATTTTTAACATAGATTTTTAATTTTTTATTTCCCAACATCTTCCAAATTAAAAGGATATTTATAGATAATTTTTTTTCCGTCAATATCTTTCGTTTGTTCTGTCATACTAATCACAAAACCTTTATCAGCGCCATATTTTTCCATAAAACTTTTT
>JAZDMY010000097.1:0-5242 GCA_043800435.1 bacterium | reverse complement strand
CGATTCAATCTCAATATCTAATAATAATTCCCATCTCCCCATCCCTTTTACATAATTTATTATATTAGGATGACGGCAGCAAAATTTATATAATGCCGCTGCTCTTTCCTTATCAAACTGCATAATTTTAAAACAAACTCTGTAAAGAAGGAGCCCTGCTTTCGCATAATCAATTGTGTAAGTTATTTTTGTAATAACGCCTTCTTTCTTAAGCCGCACATATCTTTTTTGCGCAAGCCCGACGGAAACGTTTAAAATTTTCGCGATCTTTGTAAATTCCATTCTTCCGTCAATTAGCAATAAAGAAATTATTTTCCTGTCTATTTCAGTTAATTTTATTTTTTCATTTGTCCCTCCTGAAACCGAAAATTTCTCTAATTCATTTTCCTTTCCGATTAAATATGTTCTTAAAAACTTTATAAAACCAAGTCCGATAAAAATATCCGATGATATTATATTTTTTCCATAACGGGAAAATAAATTTTGAAGCATTTTATTGTGAGTAAAAATATCACGATTGATAAGACAAATATAAACATCCGCGTATCCGTCGCAGCGCATAACAATAGGCATATTATTATCCGCGTTAAAATCCTTATACATCTCGCTTTCCATTTCCCGCGTAAGCCCTGCGAATTTTAACCAATAACCCCAGAAAAAAGAATAATCGGCCCTATCATAATCTATAAAAGCCCAAAAATTCTTGATGGTTCCCTTTTCCATCAATTGCTCAAAATGGTATCTAATAACTTGCGGGGTTGAACCTAATGCTCTTGCTATTTCAGAAAAACTCGCCCGCCCGTTTTTATCTAATTCAAAAAGTATTTTTTTGTCTAAATTTGATATGTTCATTTTTTAAATTTTATATATTTTTTCCTATTATAGTATATTATTTATTAAAAATCAAGATATATATTGAAATTTTATTATTTTTAATGTTATTATCAATAATACGCATTTTAATTGCTGCAGTTGCAGAGACGCGATTAATCGCGTCTCTACGGCGCAGTTAAATAAAAAAATCTATGTGCGGAATCGCAGGAATTATAAATACAAATAAATATTCAGGGGAAACAAAGGTGATAAAAATGCTTTCGCGAATTGAACATCGCGGAAACAATAATTATGAGTACAAGATTTTCAATGAAGCAGCACTCGGCACAAATCGCTTAGCTATTGTTGATCGCGAAAAAGCGCGTCAACCTATTATAAGCGCTGACGGACGATATAGTATTATTTTTAACGGCGAAATTTATAACTATAAATCAATCCGTGAAAATTTAATTCGGGAAGGTTATAAATTTTCAACGAATTCTGATACGGAGACTTTGCTTGCCGGATATATAAAATGGGGCGGAGAAAAGATATTATCAGAAATCAAAGGCATGTATGGTTTCGTTATTTATAACATTTCAGAAAAAAAATATTTTGCCGCTCGTGATATTATCGGCGTTAAGCCCTTATATTATGCTAAGTCAAAAACCGGCGAAATTTACTTTGCCTCTGAATTAAAGGAACTGTCTATATTTAAGGAAATAAATGAAATTAAAGAATTAGCGCCCGGTCATTATTTAGAAAATTCCTTAGTTCCGAAAGAATTTTTTAAACTAAAAAGGAAAAGGATTTATTCGGATGAAAAATTTGTTATAAAAAATTTCAGAGAATTGATTGACGATGCGGTAAAAATAAGGGTTGATACGGATTTGCCGATCGCCGTGCAGGTTTCCGGCGGCGTGGATTCAACCGCTATTTTAGCAACTGCCAGAAAATATCATAAAAATGTTACGGCTATAATTTTAGGCGCAAAAGGCGCTGAAGATCCTATTTACGCAGAAAGATATTGCAAGGAAAATAATATTAAATACATAAAACATATCGTGCCTGGGCAGAAATGGGAATCCGACTGGAATAACCTAATGGAACAGGCGATTTTCGCAGGTGAAAGCATTGAGCCAAATCCGATTCGCAATATGCCGATGAGTATGATGGCCTCCCGTCTTGCGAAACAGCATGGTTTTAAAATAGTTCTTCTTGGCGAAGGCGCGGATGAACTTTGCGCCGGTTATCCTGAATTTAGAGAAGAACAGGATATGAAAGCCGTAGCAGATAAATTACATAAATTTATAAGCGGATTGCATCGCACGCAATTGCAGCGGGTTGACAGGGCAAGTATGTTTTACACGATTGAAAACAGAATGCCGTTTTTAGATAAAAATTTTGTTGAATTCGCTCTAAAGGTGGATCCTAAATTATTTTTAAAAAAACTTCCGAATGGAAAGATTCAGGAAAAGTATGTTCTAAGACAAGCCGTAAGCGACAGGTTGCCGGAATATATTTTTAACCGTCCTAAATTAGCTTTTAATGCCGGCACTGGCATGGGTTCAAACGGTCAGGATCATAGAGCGCAATTATATATAGAGAAAAAATATTCTAACGAAGAGTATGAGAATGATAAAAAAATTCTTAAGAAAAAAATTAAATTTTTTAATATCTCAGGAAAAACAGAAACTTATCTCCTTAAAAAATTTATTGAATACGGTTATGATAAGGCAAAATTTATGAGTAAACGGGTATTGGCTAACGGAAAAAATATCCCGGGACAAGGGTAAATTTTAATATGGAAAAACAAACCCTAAAAATTTTAGCGCAATTTAATACTTGGAAATATAAACGGGCGCACCCGAGTAAAATACAGGAAATGGGAAAAATAATTGAAGATTGCGCAATGAAAAATATTCCGATACCGCTCGTCGGATACTGGAGCATCGGCAATAAATCATTGCCTGATAAAAACGAATATGCCGCCCTATCATACTTAGACGAATTAAGAAATAATGTCCGCAAAATATACGGGCCGGGAATTAAAATAACTTTTATAATTTCCGATTTGCACGCAAAAAATAATCTCATCCCCGATGAAAAAATAAAAAGCTATACGGAAGAAATAGAAAAAATTTTGGCAAATAGCGGGTTTAGCACAATCAGATTAAGCGAACTATATAAAAAATATAATTTATCGATAAAAAAAATTAACTGCTGCGGAAAAATTTGGTGGTTATTTTTCCCGCTAAAAAATATCCTCGTAAAACAAGCCGCCCGCGTTTCATTGCGCGAGGATAAAAATCTTTGTGCGAGACAATATGCTTTAATGAGAATTGCGGAATCAAAAATCCTTGAGAAAGAATATAAAGATTATATTTTTATTACTTATTCTTCTCCCCTCTTTAAAAGTTTGCATCCGCGCTTGCCCACATTATATTTATATTCAATAAAAAAGGGCTGCAGCGAAGCGCCGTGGTTTAAATAATGACGCAAAATTTAATAGCTCATCCAAAGAAAATCCCATCGCAATAAGTCACGATGGGATTTTTTTCGTCAAATAACTTTCCCTCCTTCAATTTTCACAACCTTGCCGCACATTTTTAAAGGAGCGGGGCGATGAGAAATTATTATAATCGTCTTATCGGGAAATTCCTGAAAAATATTTCCAATAATCATTTCCTCGGTTATTGAATCTAAAGCGGAAGTTGCTTCATCAAAAATCAACTCTAAATGTCAGCACTGTTGACTAAAAACATAAAAAATGTTATCTTACTTTCTTGTCCATTGTGTTTTAGGCCATTAACGTTAACTTTAATCCGGAAAGGGGTTTTTACGATGAGTTCCTTAAAAAAAGCTTTATCCGCCGCCTTTATAGTCATTTTATTATCCGCTAATGGTTTTGCGTCCCACATCACCAATAGCTTTAATCCCAACAATTTCACACTGGAATTGATTAAGGCATTACCGGAAATCTGGCCGTATGAATTTAATTACATGGCCAAAAGAACCGAATACAAGGGCTTGCAAAATCCAGAGCTCCATATAGCTCTGTACGAAAAAGTTAAGGGAGATTTTTTCCCTGAGGACGCGTTATGGGCCATCATCTTTTGCAAAGATGATAATACCTGCTATAAAATACTGGAGCGGACAAAAGGCCAGTTTTCGTGGGATCTGTATAATTTTTACAAATTGACCCAGCACCGCCCCGGCTTGAAACGGCTCAGAGAAATGGTGGCAGAAATGACATACTTCATCCACTATGAGGATGGTTATTTATATGAGTTCCTAAATGCGGATGAATTCCCTTTGGCGTGGAAACTTGTTGGGAAACATTGCGACATACAATATGCTTGTTATAGCACGGAGGGATTTAAAAGAATCTTACGAGATTCAAATCTCTACTGCGACGAGCAGGAAAAAATCGCAAAAAAATACGACAACATTCGCATTTGGGTTTTAGGGCAATGGTACCCTAAAACTAAGAAAGCGAGGAAAATGATAATAAACGGTGAGGCCACGGAAAAAATATGTCCGGCAGGGAAAGATTACTGCCCGTACTGCGGGTATATTGAATCGCCGGATACATTCCACGACAGGCCTTCCTGTCCAAGCTGTAAAAAATCACTATTCCCCAGGATTTCCTTGGAATGAATCCCGTGAACGAACGACGGAATTCGCCGGCTTTTGACTAACCTCAAAAGCCGGCTATTTATTAATATGGACAATATTTATAAATTATGTATAATAAAATACACTAAGAAAAACCATATGGATAAAAAAATAAAAGAAGTATTCTTATCTAAAAATATAAACCTGATTTTTGTCGCAGATAAAAGCGAAGCGTGCGAAAAAATTTTAAATATTATTCCTGAAAATGCCAGTATTGGATACGGCGGAAGCGCTACCTTAACGGAAATCGGCATTTTAGATAAAATAAGGAACGGAAATTATAAACTTTATGATCGCTCAAAGGTAGAAAAATATACACCTGAGTTTAATGAACTAAACCATAACGCCCAGCACGCGGATTATTTTTTAGCCGGCAGCAATGCTATTACCCGCGACGGAAAAATAGTTAATAAAGACCGAACAGGAAATCGCGTCTCCTCGCTAATCTTTGGACCTAAAAAAGTTATTATCGCAGTCGGTAAAAATAAATTAGTTGATAATTTAGAAGCGGCTTTAAAGAGAATAGAAACGGTTGCCGCGCCGCGCAATGCGAAAAAAATAGGCGTTAATACGCCCTGCGTAAAATTAGGATATTGTGTTGACTGTAATTCTCCGGAACGTCTTTGCTGTAATACGGTTATTATAGAACGGCAAGTAAAGCCAGACAGAATGACCGTAGTATTAATTGATGAGGATTTAGGGTTTTAAGATTCTTTTCAAAAATAAAAAATCCGCAGTGATGCGGATTTTT
>JAZDMY010000092.1:0-3974 GCA_043800435.1 bacterium | reverse complement strand
TAAAATCGGCGTAAGCATCTCCAATGTTTTTGGAATATAAAGCACATCATCCGCGATTGATTTTATATCTTCATTCCCTTCGGTGGTTAATGCGATAATACGGCCGCCGCGCGCTTTTATTTCCTGCATATTGCTTAAATTCTTTTCATAAACGCTGTCTCGCGGGGCGATAAAAAATGAGGGGAAATTCTCGTCAATTAAGGCAATTGGTCCATGTTTTAATTCTCCGGATGAAATTCCAGTTGCGTGGATGTATGAGACCTCTTTCAGCTTTAAAGCCCCTTCTAATGCTACAGGATAATTATATTTTCTTCCTAAAAACGCAAAATTTTTAAAATGATAATATTTTCCCGCGATATTTTTTATTTCCCCGTTCATTTCTAAAATATGCTTTATTTTTTCCGGCAACTCCTTAATTTCTTTCGCGATGCGCTCGCCCATCGTCAAAGACATATTCCGTTGTCTTCCTATAAACAAGGTGATAAGCGCTAAAATAGTAAGCTGGGAAACAAATGCCTTTGTGGATGCGACCGCAATTTCCGGTCCGATATGATTATATATTCCCGCATCAGTCGCGCGGGCGATAGTTGCACCGACGGCATTTACTATGCCGAGCGTTAGCATCCCTTTTTCTTTCCCTTCGCGCACCGCGGCAAAAGTATCCGCGGTCTCGCCTGATTGGCTTATGGCAATAATTGCGGTATTCGGATTAAAAGCGGATTTGCGATAGCGGAATTCACTCGCGATTTCCGTTTCCGCCGGTATTCCCGCGTATTCTTCAAGCATATATTCTCCTATCATCCCTGCATAATGGGCTGTGCCGCATCCGACGATAATTATATTTTCTATTTCTCTTATTCTTTCAGAAGCCGCATCCAGTCCGCCAAGTTTTGCTCTCCCTTCTTCAATAAGAAGCCGCCCGCGGATGCTGTTTCGGACCGCGTCCGGCTGCTCAAAAATTTCTTTAAGCATAAAATGAGGATGCCCTTGTTTTTCGGCTTGGGCTATATCCCATTCAATTTCCTCTATTTCTTTGTCAATTTTTTGGCTTTCAAGATCGCATATCTCAAATTTTATACATCCATTTTCATTTTTTATTTCCACAACCTCGCCGTCATCAAGATAGACAACCTGTTTTGTATGCCTTAAAACCGCCGACGCGTCTGATGCGACAATTATCTCGCCGTCGCCAACCCCTAAAAGCAGCGGGCTGCCAAATCGCGCGGCGATTAATTTATCAGGTTCATCTTTATGCATCACAACCAAACCGTAAGTTCCCTTAACCAATTTTAAAATCTCAAGCACGGATTTAAATATATTTCCCTCATACACATCTTCAATTAAATGCGCGATAACTTCGCTGTCCGTTTCTGATCTAAAAATATGTCCTTTTTCAACCAAAAAATTTTTAAGCTCCTTATAGTTTTCAATTATGCCATTGTGCACGACGTATATTTTTCCTTCGCAGTCATAATGGGGATGGGCGTTTTCTTCCGTAGGCGCGCCATGAGTCGCCCATCTTGTATGCGCGATTCCGACTCCGCCCGCCTCCGCAGAGATGGGGCAATGCCTCATCTCCGCGCCGCCAGCTCCGGATAATTCCCTGATCTTTTCTTCCAACTCCTTTATTTTCCCCACGGCTTTCAGCATAAAAATATCCCCATTGTTGCAAATGGCGATTCCTGAAGAATCATACCCGCGATATTCTAAACGTTTTAACCCGTCAATAAGAACAGGCAAAACATTATTTTTTCCGATGTATCCGACTATGCCGCACATAAAATTTTAGAATTATGAATTTAGAATTATGAATAACCTTCCCGCATAATTCATGATTCATGATTCATAATTCTCTTTCTTTTTTAGCGCTTCAGCCATTTTTAACTGTTCCCTCGTATTTATCCCAAACCACTCATCAGGATTCTCTAATTTTACTGCCTCAAATTTCGCGCCTATTTTAAGCGCTTCCTCCACAAAAGCGGGCAGTCCATATTCGCCTAAATTTGCTATCGGCTTTAAAGCAGGATAAATTTCCCTAAACCATTCACGGCGAAAACAATATGTTCCTGTGCTTACTTCCTTTATATTTTCCTCCACAGCCGTTAAATTTTCTTTTTCGCGCACAGCGATGACTTGGCAATAATCATTCCTTATAATTCTGCCCAGCCCCTCCGGATTTTCTTTTTCGCAAGTCAATAATGTTATATCGTTTTTATTTTTAAGATGCCTGCCGACAAAATCGTTTAATGTCTCAAATGTATAAAAAGCCGAATCATCTCCGTTAATAACTAAAAAATTTTCCAGACCGTCCTGCAATTTTCGCGCCCCAGTTAACGCCGCGTGAGCCGTGCCCAATAATTCCTCCTGCGGCGCGTAAATATATCCGCTGAATTTTTCCATTATTTTTCCTTTTTGGAACCCCACAACTATGGAAATTTTATTTTTATCCACTCCGCCGTTTTCTAAAACTTCTAAAATATAACTTATAATCGGTCGTCCGTTTAATTCGCACATTACTTTCGGAATATCAACGCATCCTAAACGTTTTCCCCGTCCGGCAGCAAGTATTATTATTCCTGTGTTTTGAAAATTATATGGCATAAATCTAAAACCTGCAGTTCCAACTTTCATCTTTATAACTTTATGAACTTTTAACTATTTTACTTCCCCCCTGTTCCTTTGTCAACTTTATAAAACCAAATTTTATAAGTCCTTTACAAATTTTTTATTTGTGATAGGATAAAAATTAGAGGGAGGAATTTTTCTCTCTTTTTTGTAAAATGGCCTGCCCCCAGGCTGGCTTTAGTAGGATAACCGACCTTTTCCCTATACAGCATCTTTAGGGTTATCCTACTAATAATAAAAATAAAGGGGTAAGTATATTTCTCATTGTCCCAGCTGCACCTACATCTGAGACAAAAATTTCGACACCAACTTACCCCTTTCTTAAATTTTGATGAGTCCGGTCAGTTATTTAACAACTTTGGCCATCAATGCTCCTCTGACTCGGACTCATCAATTTGATCTTTGAATTAAAAATTTGACCCGATGCCTCGGATCAAATTAGCATGGGGGGGCAAAACTATTAACCAAATTGCCACGGTTTGGAATAGCTATGCCCCCCTCACCTTTTTCTATTTTTATACCCTGCCATCCGCGCAGGATTTTTTTATTTTCATTAATTTTATCAATTACAACAAATTACTATCAATTACCCAATTACAATTATTTCTCAATTTCTTAATTTCTAAATACTAATCACCTATTCCCTAACCTCCAAATATTTCTCATAATTTTCCTTCGCCTTTTCTTTTTCTCCTCGCTTTTCATACAATACTGATAAATTATAATAACATTCTGCATTTGTCTTTTTTAATTCAAAACACTTGTTCCAACTTTTAAGCGCGTCTTCTTCTTTACTAAGATGGGCATAAGCCACTCCTATTTTTAGATGCGCATCCGGAAAATTCGGATAAAGTTCTAAAGTTCTCTGATATGCCGCGGCTGCTTGCATATAAACATAGTCCTTATTTTCCGCATAATTTGCGATTTTTAAATATGTTTCGCCTAATTGATATGTTATCCTATAATCCAAAGGAATAATCCTTGCCGCCTCAATTAAAAGATCAAGCGCTTTTTGAAAATATAAATTATTTTTTTCGCTCTCCCCTTTTTCTACATAATACCCGTTAAGCACAAGGTAATAATTTTCCGCATGTGAATTTTTTTTAACCGCGCGCTCAAGATAACCGATCGCTTTTCCACTCTCAGTTTCGCGCAACCCCTTCATAAATAAATAATCTGCGTTAAATTTCTGCAACGGAAAATATAAAACGGCTAAAAATAGTACTATTAAAATATATGAAAATTTATTTTTTATATTTTCTTTTTCCCCGCTTTCTTCCCGCGCTAAAGAAAGTCCCGCGCCCAATAAAAAGAAAAAAATCGGCGCTGTTTCTATGGTAGAATAATGG
>JAZDMY010000122.1:0-5061 GCA_043800435.1 bacterium | reverse complement strand
TTTATTAATTTTTTTAAGTCGTTTGATAATTCCGCCTCTATAGAATATTCCATATAACGGGGAGAAAAAAGATAAAGAGAATCTATGCTGTTTTTCGAAAAAATTTCATCTAATTCTTTTTTTAACGCGCTAAGAAATTTTTTCCTCAAATAAAGTTTTTGCGGCTCATACACTGATCCTGAACCGTCTAATCCCATCGCAGTTTTTTTCTCAAAAAATCCTTCGCGATCGCTGAATTTTGGTTTTGCGATATATATTAAATTAAGCTCATTAATAGCGCCGTCTGACGCAAGATAAAATTTCGCGTCATATTCTCCGGTTGCTATAATAAGCGCTTTTTTATTATTAAATTGCGGTAAATGTAATTCTATTCGCATATGTTGACGCAGGTTTATAACATTTTTTTAAAATAGTCAAGTTTTGTGAAATGAAAATTTATGTTATACTGAAAAATATAGAATATCTCCTATTTTGGATTGCTATGGATATCACATTTAGAAACCGCGCTAAAATTTTAAAATCCCCATTAGCCTGCCTGTTCGCGCAGGCGAGCGCAGGTATGCCCCCCTTTGTTAAAAGAGGATAATTATTTATTGCTGAAATAGTGTGTCATTTTGTCATTCCGACCGACCCCGAGCGAGCGGAGCGAGTCTATGGAGAGTGGAGGAATCCATGCGCAGCGCCAAATTTTTCTTCACAAACAGATTCCTCCGCTTCGCTCGCCCTCGTCCCTCGGGCTGCGCTTCGGTCGGAATGACACAAACGGCGCTATTCCAAAAGGAACTAATTAAGGAATTATCAGTTAAAACTATATGAGAGAAAATATGAAACTAAACTCTGAAGAATTAAAGGATTGCGGATTTGAGGTGCAATCTCCGCGAGAAGAAATAAAAGAATCTTTATATGAAAAAATAGATCATAAAATCGAAGTTATTTTAGATATGAGAAAATTTGCCGAGGAGAATGAAAATTCGCCCGCGGAAGAATTAAAAGAAAAGATTAATAATAAATTGGAAAGAAGTTTAAATGGTTTATTAAGAACAGGGGCAATTATCAAGGATCAAATAATAACATCGGAAGAGCAATCAGGTTTATTTAATGAAAGACAGAGGCTGCAGCAATTAGTAATGGAAAAGGAGGAACTTTTAAGCGAAGGGGATTGTGCTGAAAAGTTTTTAGAAATAAATAAAATTTATTTGGAAATTAATCAAATATCGGAACAGATTAAAACTCTTGGCGATAATTTAGATTTGCAATTTTTAAGAAGATTAAGCAATTTTGCCGAAGATATGACTTATAAGCGCGCTTTAGTGGAAAAATACGAAGAAAAATATAAATTATTCCCGGAATCTTTATTTGCGGTTATTGAAAAAAATTATAACTTTGATTTTAAAGGGATTGATAAGAGTAAAATTAAAGTGTCGTTTAACGGGTATAGTATCGTGCTTGAAATTAGCGAGCAAGATTTTAATAATATTGATTTTAAGAATATTAAAGGTAAGGAGGTTAATGGGTTTTGTTATAACTTTTTTATTTTTCTTAAAGATAAAGAGGGCAAAGAGGATACCTTGCGGCATGAGAAAAATCATAATTTGTCTTCATCGTTTGCCGAGGCGCCAGTATATCAAGAAAAATTTATTAAATATTTGCAATTTAATATTACAAAAATAGAAAAATGGAAAGAAAATGGAGATAACGAAAGGGCGGCAGCATATAAAAAACAATTAGATAATGAAATTAAAAATTATGTTTATAAAAATTTTAATGAAATTATCGCTGATGTGGAAAATATAGAGGCAGGAAGGATCCGCACTTTTTTGAGTAATTTTTTAGAAGTCGTCGGTTCGTTTGATGAAATTTGCAATGAAACAGATGATTCGGAAATTAAAACGCTTCTGCGGGAAGCTGAAGCGAGTATGCGCGATAAATTTGTTAAATATATGGATCTGCTGTCCAATATTTTTTTTGTTGCCGGCAGTATGGGAGAAAGTGAACAGGCAAAAGGCGCGTTAATTTTATTTAAACCTGAGCAAATGGAAAAAATTGAAAAATATTTTAAGCATCGCTATGGGCAGGAAAAGTATGATATTTATACAAAGTTAAAACCTTTAATTTGCGGCGGCAATTATTTTAAAGGATTTAATAGGTTGCAAGAATATTATAAAGAAGAAGGATTGGCGGAGCAGAAAAGAGGAGGGGCGAATAGCGCGATTGCTAAAAAAGGCGAGTTAATAAAGGATTTATTTGGTAACGATGGATTAGAATCTTTTTATCAATTAGATAATTTAAAGAAGTTAACTAGAATGTTAGACGCGCATCCGATCGTTTTGCAAGAAAAAGATAAAGAAAAAATCGCGCGGACACTGCGGGTGAAAGATATTGGATATAAGGTGAATTTAGAGGAATTAATGGAATTAGACGGATATTTTAAAAAGTTAGCTGATAAATTATCAATCCCGGAGTTAAGATCTTTTATAGAATATAGGGCGGCAAGTTATTTTATTTATTTTAATTTATTAAATGGTATCGGCCATAAAAATTTTCAAGATTTTGAAGAAAGTTATAAAAAATGGTCTTTTGATAAAGATTTATTTAGGAGTTCTATTTTAAACCATAGCACGGATATTATGGGCAGGTTAACCGATAGTGAAACAATTGAAAAATTTCTCGCTTGTTTAAAAAATATCGGAGTGGATGTAAAAGATTTTAATAATAGACTTCGCTGGATGTAATATGCATAAAAAAAGCATTTAAGTCTTAAGATAACTCCCTGTGTTGTCTGCAAGACACACAGGGTTTCCATAAAAAGAAAGTTTGGAAAAAAGATAAACCTTGGGACGCCCTGCGATGTCCAGCAGGACTCGCAGGGTCATTCACAAAATAAATTTTTATTACATTTCTATGATAAAAACTGCATCAATCGTTGTGGTAAATGAAGAGGGGAAACTTCTGGCGCTGAAAAGGAGCGCGGATAGGAAATGGTATCCGGAAAAATGGGATATTGTTTCGGGGAAAATTCGTGATGATGAAACGGCGGATGAATGTTTCAGGCGGGAAATTTATGAGGAATTGGGCATCAGCGAATTAAGATATGTTAAAAAAATTCAGTCGCCGTATACTTACGAGGAAGACGGCGGCAAATGGCTTGTCCATTCTTTCCTTTGCAAAATTGACCATAGCGATATAAAATTAAATGAGGAGCACAGTGAGTTTAAATGGGTTGATCTAAAGGAATTTTTAACGCTGGATTACGCAAAGCCGCTGCTTATGGAATTTGGGGTATTTTTTGATATACCCGCAAATCAACAAATCACATTACAAATTCACAAATAGATTACTTTATTAGTATGCTCTATAGAAATAGACCAAAAAATTTTAATCCAGAATTTGAGGCCGTCGGATGTTTCTGCGAATATGACGGAAAAATTTTATTATTATTGCGGCAAGACCATAAACCGGAACCTAATACTTGGGGATTGCCGGGCGGTAAATTAGCCGCAGGCGAGGATATTTATCAGGGGATGCGCCGAGAACTGAAAGAGGAAACAGATCTGAATGGCGAAGAGATTAAATATATTTCAAAAGCGTACTCAAGATTTTTTAAATATGATTTTATATACCATATTTTTCACCTTGCTTTGGCTGAACTCCCGAAAATTATTATAGATGAAAGTGAACATAAAGATTTTATATGGGTCACTCCTGATGAGGCGTTAAAAATAGATTTAATAGAAAATTTAGATAAGTGCATAGAGATTGTTTATGGGAAAGAAAATTAGAAATTTATGAAAATTAATTTACAAAAATTTATCGCTTCGGCTGGAATATGTTCAAGGCGCAAAGCAGCGGATTTGATAGAGCAGGGGAAAGTTATGGTTAATGGTAAACCGGCGGAGTTAGGAATGAGGGTTGATGAGAATGATAAAGTTGAGGTTGATGGATTTAAAACCCCCCTATCCCCCCTTTGCGAAAGGGGGGGGCTGAAGGATGGAAAAATTTATATAAAATTAAATAAGCCGGTTGGTTATACATGCACAAATAAAAAATTTAAAGGGGAGAAAAATGTTTTTGAATTGGTGGAAAAACACACCCCTTACCCCTCTCAAGAGGGGAATTATGATAGGTTATTTATTGTCGGGCGGTTAGATAAAGACAGCCGCGGGTTAGTTTTGCTTACAAATGATGGAGATATGGCGCAGCGGCTGACTCATCCGAGTTTTGGGCATGAGAAGAGATATGAAGTCAGAATCTCTGGAATTAAGAATCAAGAATTAAGAATTATGAATGGGGGAAATGGGAGAGAAATTAAGAAATTTAGAAATTTAGAAATTGGAGAACTGGAAAAATTTAAAAAGGCAGAAATCAGAAATGAAGAGATAGAAAAAGTTATAAAATATTTTAAGAGCGGGGTGGAAATAGGGGATTGTGAAGTTGGTAAAAAAATCAGTGAGAAATTAGATAATACTCGGCAGGGAAAAATCCCCCCTAACCCCCCTTTAAGAAAGGGGGGGATTATTGAAATCGTTCGGGCAAAAGAGGTTAAGTATTTAGGGAAAAATAAATTTTTAGTTATCTTAACAACCGGTAAAAAACGGCAGATCAGAAGGATGTTTTCCGCTTTGGGATACGAGGTGACAGATTTACTGCGTACTGCGATAGGTAAACTAGAGCTGGGGAATTTAAGGGAAGGGGAGTGGAAGTATGTGAAGTTATAAAGTTGTAAAGTGGAAAGTTATAAAGTTTGGAATAGGAGGTGTTTTTTAAAAAAATAAAATGTGGTATACTATAGAGTAGAAAGTTTATAAAGTGTAAAGTTATAAAGTACATGGAATTTTACTTTATAACTTTATGAACTAAATGAAAAAGCCCTATCCCTCAACTCAAAGATATTTAGACATCGCCGAGATAAAAGATGACTCAGTCGTTCTTAAGGATGGAACTTTAAGGGCGGTTCTTTTAGTTTCAAGCATAAATTTCGCTCTTAAGTCGGATGAGGAGCAGGACGCAATTATTCAGGCGTATATGTCTTTCTTAAATTCTTTTGAACACCCTTTGCAAATT
>JAZDMY010000089.1:0-4181 GCA_043800435.1 bacterium | reverse complement strand
TTCCACAGCATCTTTATAATAAACTTCATCGTAACATTCTTTTTTTATTTTATCATTTATTATCTTTTCGCACAACTCTGAATTTATAATATCAATCGCTATAAGTTTAACGCAGCGATCTTTTCTTTCCTCATCAGGCATCTCGGCGCATTTATTCGCGTTATGGTCTTTTTTCGCGATGCCGTATATTTCATTGCTTTGTTCTATAATTTTTTTAACTTTTTCTTCCTCCGCTTTTTCTTCCGCCGCCTTTTTTTCATCCGGATTTTCATTTTTATTTTGTTCAGTATATTTCACGCCGTTATTTTTTTGTTTTTGAAAAATAAAAATTGCGCTGGCAATACCTGCGATTATTATGGAAGATAATAGAATTATTACGATTGTTTTTTTTGACATAAGTTTAAGACACTTTTAAAAGATTTATGTTATCCAAATTTGTTCATTTGGCATTTTCATATTATGGACAAAGATCACATTTACAATCACAAGAATATGACGTTTGACCGACTCTTCCAACAAGAGGACAAGAATCTCTCTGGTTGCTCCAAGACCCACCAGAACAATTATTATCCCATTCATAGCAATTAATTAAAGCATCTAAATACCCATACTCTCCGACTCCATGACATTTTCCTGCACAATATGAATGACAGTCAGCCATACTACCTGGCGTTACCATACAAGAACTCGTGTACCCCCATGTATTTGAAATACATTCTGGCGGAGTAGGCTCTGGATCTGGCTCGGGTTCTGGCGCCGGCGCGGGAGGCGAATAGACACACTGATCCAATATATTTCCCCATCCGCATCTGGAAGCAACGCCGCACATTACAGTGCCTGAATAATCTGAACCCTTGACCGATGAACAATTTACAGGGCCGTCACATTGCTCTCCGTCTTCTAGTATCCCATTTCCGCATGTAACGCATAAACTCGTATCATATTTACATTCTTTTGACGTTCCATGCGCGTAGCAGCTTAAAGTTCCGCCGGTGAATCCCAATGAGGAACAATTTTTGCCATTCAAATTACTTCCTTCGCAATCTTCTCCGATATCAATCTGATTATTCCCGCAATCAGCAGATAGTTCGCAAGTTCCCGCCGATAACACAGGACAATAATTTAATCGCGCGTTTGAAAATTTAACGGTACCTTCGTTATTAGCAAACTCGGCTTTGAAACTTAAATCCTGCGGCGTATTTTTGCATGAAATTCCGCCGGTTATACTAATATTTTGTTTGTCGTTTTCTATGGTTATTTTTTTGCTATCTATTGTCGTAATGCTTAATTCATAAGGAATAAATCCCTTTAATATATCATTTGCTATATCTCCGCTAAGATTACCTGATGAAATACAATGCCCATTCCTCTCTGTTGCCCAATTCCCCCCGTCAGGAAAACATAATACTGGAGATGATGGAATAACATACAATAAAAATCCTGCGTTGATTGCGTTATTTATAGCTACAACAGTATTATCTTCGTAAGCTGCGCCTGTTGCGGAAAACTGCCCATTATTATACATAATACCAATTTTTGAGTGGGATGTATTATAATTAAATGAGTTTAAGTTTTTTATACCATCTGTCGCGCTATTACTACTATCGCGATAAACTTTAGAAATAAAATTACTCAATTCATCCGCAAGCATGTCATCTGCTATACTTCGTAACTTGATAAAACTTCCGTTATGCTCAATATTTGTAACTCCAATATTTATTTTAGAGGCAACGGCAGAATTTTTAAGTTGATTAAAAATTTTAAATATAAAATCAGCATCACCACTATACTGAACAATAAATACTATATCTGCGCCAGAAAAATCCGTTGTTGCCGATTGACCGACTATATCCGCATCCACTTTCAGACCCCCTGCTTCCATTATTCGGCAAGGGGGAATCCGCAAGGTAAAATTTCCGCTTCCAGTTATTTCGCCGTTTGCCAGTGTCAGATTTGTATTTTGATAATTTCCTTCTTTGCATGTCCAATGGCAGCCGGCGCAACAGCTTGCATCTGCGCCAAAATCGCATTCCTCTCCCTCATCCACAATGCTATTGTTGCAAAGATTCTTAATATTTAACACAAACCCCCGCTCCGCCTTTCCGCCGTAGGGATCGCTTACGGTTACTTTAGCATTGGCATAATTTCCCGTGTCGCTCGCGTTAAAGTTTCCTTGGGTTATGATATTTCCATTATTATTTATTATTACTTTACTCGGAACTCCTGATAAACTATATGTAAGGGCGTCGCCGTCTTCATCCGTTGCTTTCACGTTCGCGCTAAAACTTTCGCCGACTTTTTTTATTATGGGCGTTATAAAAAATTCCGTTATTTCGGGCGCTCTATTTTTTATTTTTATTGTAAATGTTTGGGCAGCATATGCTCCCGCCTTATCGGTTGCGGTTATAGTAAAGACATAGTCCTTTGTGTCGGACGAGGTTTTGCGGGTAATTTTCGCGGTTGCAGAATCCGCCGTGTTTATGGTATCTGAAATATTTATCCAGTCAGGTTTATTTCCATAAGTGAATGTTATCGGCATTTGGGGAAATTTATTATTTTGCAGTTCAGGGTATGGTTCCTGATCATTTGCTTTTATTTCAAACTCAAAATTTTCTCCCGCGTTAATCTCTACCTCGCTCGGACTTACAATCTTCGGCGGTTTATTTAAGATGTTTATTTTTCCCGTATATTCCCCGATTCCATAGCCATTGCTGTTTCCGTCTATATGTATATTTAGATCAAATTCTCCGGCTATTTTCGGCATTCCAGATATTACATTGCCGTCTAATTTAAAGCTATTTAATGCTTGAGGCGGGTCTTTCAGCGTGTATGTGAAATATGAGCTTCTTTTATCTGATGTTAAAATTTCAGCATTAAAATTATATAGTGCGGCTCCTTTTGTATTGCTTATGCTTGTTATGTATGGTGTATTTTTTACGGTTATGTTAAATGTTTTGCTGTCTTTATTTCCATTTTTATCAGACACATTTAGAGTTATCGCTGCCGCGCAGGAGGTTTGGGTATTATTTGCTTCTATTATTATATTCCGATAACTTTCGTATCTTCCTTTTTGGTTATTCCAGCTATCTTCTTTTCCGCCTATGGTTGGGTTTGATACTTGTTTTAGGCATCCTTTAGCATCAGACGTTGTCATATCCCATGTTAGGTTTTCGTTTATATCGTAATCGTATGCTCGTATTTCTATTGTTTTTTTTTGAGTTTGCATTAATTTCCGCATCTGCTGCTTCTTGAATTATGGGCGGGGTATTTTCTGCGGAATGTTCGCTTTGCATTTTTAGGATATAGTTTCCTCCTATGTAGGGGGTTTCCCAATTTTTGGCATTGAATTCGTAAGATGATCCTTTATTGCCTGCTTTATAGTAATAGACAAGGGCGTTATTTAGGTTTGCGATTTTTCGTTTATTATTTTCTCCGGCGTATGCAAAGTCGTTGTCTTTATTTTCTAATCCTTCTTTAATATTATTTTTTCCGTTGAATAGTTTTGTTTTCTCGTCCCAGCATGTATCAGGGTTATAGTTATTGCAATAGCATGCCGAGTTTTCGTTCGGGCATTTTTCATAGGGGTAGAATGAATTTATCGGATCTTTAGGAATATTAATTCCGAGTTCTTGACCTAATCCGTCTTCCCAGCTTTGCCATGCGCTTAATGTTTCTCCAGAGATATATGTTCCTGCTTTAAGTTCCGGATATTTTTTATATGTTTTTACGTATTGTTCAAGCACCCATTGCATATATGCCATATCGGCAAGGCGGCGGGTATCCCGTCTTAGTTTTTCTTTTATTTCGTCTATCTCAGATTGGTTTTTTCCATTTAAAGTTTTTATATTTATATTCGTATTGAATTTCCAGTTTTTTATTATTTGGCTAAAGATATTTTTTGCGTCATTATCCGCCGTATCGTTTAAGAAGATGCCGTAGATATTCGTATAGAAGTTCGGCTTTGCCGCGCCGCTATCAGCGTCGTATTCAAAGTTTTCTATTTCCGGACGGGTAATGTTTATGACGTTTACATAGATTGTATTTCCGTCTTTGATTCCGTCGTATCCGTCAACTTTGAGCGGGCTTGGAGAACCTTTAAATCCTTGCCGCCCATACCATATTGCCGCAGGCAGATGTTCCGTGTTTGGCATTATGCGCACCGCTACTGCATTTTTTTGCTG